>JBOGXL010000432.1:0-21482 GCA_050694575.1 Actinomycetota bacterium
GACAACGTCCAGGCCGCCGTCCGGGCGAAGACGCTCTTCGGCGAGAAGTTCATCGAGCTGCGCATCCCGGACGAGCCCTCGGCCCGGGAGCTCGAGCCGGGCGACGAGATCCCCGAGAGCCGGACCATCCCACCCTTCGAGGTCGAGACCATCCTCGAGAAGGGCGTCCCGATCCTCAGCGCCGTCGATCCGGAGGCCTTCGGCGCCGCGTTGCACGCGCTGGCCGACGCCTTCAGCGGCAACGAGGAGGCTCTGCGCAATGCGACGGTCCAGGGTCTCGAGCTCCTCACCGAGACCGAGAGGACGCTGCCGCACCTCGAGCGAAACCTCGTCCATCTGAAGAATTTCGCCTCGGCCCTCGACCAAACCGACACCGCGCTCGTCCAGGCGTTGGGCGGGCTGGCCGCGGTAGGCGAGGTCATCCGCGACAACCCCGAAGCACTCCGAGCGACGGTGTCGGGCCTCGTTCCCCTGGCGCGTGATCTAGGCGATGTGCTCACCGCTCGCGAAGCCGATCTCGCCGACTTCGCCGGCAAGGGCCGTCCCGTGCTCGAGGCCGTCGAGGCTCGCCGGGACAAGCTCCCCGGGATCGTCGACGTGCTCGATGGATTCCTCGGCGTGTGGATCGCCGACCTGAGCGAAGGACCGCACTGGCGTATAACCGACACCGAGCCGCCCGACGTCCTCGGTGAGCCGTACGCACCGGGGACCGAGCCGTCGCCACGCGCGGCGGCGATCCGCCGCTTGGCGGCGGATCCCGACGCACCCCCGGCCGACCTGCTCGAGATCGTCCTGGCGCCGGTGCCTACCGAGGACCTAAGCGAGGCCGCCGATGAGCTCGGCCTCACTCTGGACGTGACCCCTCCATGACGGGCTCGCTGCGCTCGGTCATCCTCAAGCTAGCCGTCTTCACGACCGTCACCTTGTCGTTGACGGGTTTGCTCGCCGCCGTCATCGGCAACATCCAGCCCTTCGCCAACTTCTACGACGTCAAGGCCGAGTTCTCCGACGCCACGGGGCTTCTGAACCAGGACGTCGTGAAGATCGCCGGCGTGACGGTCGGCAAGGTCTCCGGTTCCGAGGTCGCCATCGACGAGCGCACGGGCCGAGCCAACGCGCTCGTCACGATTCAGGTGCGAGAGAACGTCGAGATCCCGAACAACGCCCGCGCCGGTATCCGGTTCCGCAACCTGCTCGGTCAACGGATGGTGGTCATCACCCGCGACGACGACACGCCGTCCGCGCCGGCCTTTGCGAAGAACGGGAAGGCCCGCATCCCGCTGAGCCGCACGTCGCCTGCCTTCGATCTCGGCATCGTGTTCAACAACCTGCGTCCCGTCCTCCAGACGCTGGACCCGGAGGACGTGAACACGGTTTCGCGCGCGATCATTCAGATCTTCGCTGGACGAGAGGGACGCGTGCAGCAGCTCGTGGCCGATCTGGCCGACGTCGCGGACTCCCTCGGGAACCGTGGTCCTATCGTCACCGACCTCGTGACGCACCTCAGCGAAGTCGCATCCACCGTCGCCGGCCGAGACGACGAGCTTCGCTCGATCCTCGGCTCCCTCGAGACCGTGGTCGCGACGCTGGGCGACAGGTCCGAGGAGTTCGCGCGCGCGACGGACAACCTCGGCGTGGCCTCGGAGGGCACGGCGCAGGTGATAGCGAACAACCGGCCCGGTCTGGACACCGCCATCGCTCAGCTCCAGGAGCTCTTGGCGATGCTTGCCGACCATCGCGACGACCTCGATCTGGCCCTGAGGCGGCTGCCCGATACGGCGCACGCGCTGAACCGCGCGACCACCTACGGCGAGTGGGTGAGCCTCAGCGTCGTATGCATCAACGGACTGTGCGGGCCGGGCTTCGAGTCGAGCGCTGAAGAAGCCGGAGCGTCGCTGTCGCCGGCGGCAAACCTCGGCGACGTCCTCTTGCTTGGGATGGAGCGTTCCTCGTGAAGCCGTTCCGCGAGCGCAACCCGATAACGGTCGGCCTCATCAGCGTCGCCGTACTCACCGTGGCGATGTTCTTCGCGTTCTCGCTGAACCGGCTCACGTTCCTGCGCGGGGTCACGGTGGTCGAGGCCGACTTCGCCGACGCCGCCGGGCTCACGCCGGAGAACGAGGTTCGGGTGGCCGGACTGAAGGTCGGCAAGGTGCGCTCGATCGAGTTGTCTTCGCCGAACGGGACGGCGAGCCAAACCTTCTTCGACCGCGTCCGCGTGTCGATGGAGATCTCGCGCGGTTTGAAGCTCGGGAACATGTCCGAGGCCGAGATCAAGCTCAAGACGATCCTCGGCTCCAAGTTCGTCGACATCGTCCCGCGGGGCGGAGAGCCGTTCATCGAAGCCGGACAACGGATCCCGCTGGAAAGAACGCGCATCCCCTTCGAGCTGTACGAGGTGACCAACCGCACCGTCGGGACCGTCGGCGAGCTCGACGCGAAGGCGCTCAACGACTCGCTCCGCGAGCTCGCCGACCTGACCGAGGACCCCGACGGCAACCTCGGCCGTGCGCTGCGCGGTCTTTCCAAGGCCTCGGAGGGCCTGGTGGATCGCGACGCCGAGCTCCAGGAGCTTCTCCGCTCGGGCGCCGTGATCCTCGAGGTCCTCGGCTCCCGTTCGGAGTCGTTGGGCCGGATCTTCGATTCGGGAGCGGAGCTGCTGTCTCAGCTCGCATCCCGTCGCGACGCGCTCAACCGTTTCGTGCGCGGCTCAGATCGCTTGGGAGCCGAGCTCTCGGATCTGATCGCGAAGACGCGTTCCGATCTCGATCCGGCGCTGCGCGATCTGCACGAAGTGCTCGAGGTCGTCCGCAAGGACCTCGGTCCGGTAGAGAAAGCCGTCGAGGCTCTGGGCCCGAGCGCCCGGAGCTTCGGTCGGGCGTTCACACAAGGGAGGTGGGGCGACGTCTGGATCCAGTCGATCCTCGACATCCCCAACCCACCGATCCTGCCCGCGGGAACGGGGATCATCCCCGCTGATACGACCGCGGCGTCCAACGAACGCTCGTCGGATGATCCGCTTCTCGCGCTCATGCTGGGGACGGCGTCTTGAATCGGCCGAGCCGCATCCTGACGGCGATCCTGGCGGTGATCGTTCTGGCGTCCGCCGGCGTCGTGATGCTGTCGCGCGAACGCGAAGAGACCTACCAGGTGACGGCCTTCTTCCCGCGCGCGATCGGTTTGTTCAAACGATCCACGGTTCGCGTGCTCGGTGTCGAGGTCGGCCGGATCACCGAAGTCGCGCCGGACGGTGACCGGGTACGCGTGGGCTTGCGCATCCGCGAGGGCGTGAAGATCCCGGCCGATGCGACGGCCATCATCGTGCCGATCTCGCTCATCTCCGACCGCTACGTGCAGCTGGCTCCGGCGTGGCGTGGGGGACCGACCTTGCGCGACGGCGATTCGATCCCGCTCGATCGCGGCGTCGCACCTGCCGAGCTCGATGACCTGCTCGCGACGTTGAAGCGGTTCCTCGAGGCCATCGAGCCGGGGACGCCGACCGAGCCCGGCGCCCTGGGCAGATTCATCCAGAACGCCGAACGCGCGCTGGACGGTCAGGGCCAGGCGCTGGGGACGACCATCGATGCGATAGCGACGCTGCTCGAGGCGTTGGGCACCAACGCATCCAGCGTGGACACGCTGCTGGTCAAGCTCGATCGTCTCGTCGACGAGCTGTCGATGCACGACGTGACCCTGCAGCAGACGAACCGCGGACTGGGCGCCGTGTTCGGCTCCCTCGCACAGGAGGAAGGTGCTCTCGAGTCGGGGACGGCCAACCTCGCGGCGCTCGTCTCCGAGCTCGGCCGTCTCATCCGCGATCACCGCGCGGATCTCGAGGACGACCTCCGAACCCTGGCCGACACGTCCACCGTCCTCGAACGCCAGAAGCTGCGTCTGCTCGAACAGATCCTGTGGTTGCCCGTGCTCTCGAAAGGCGCGAGGAACGCCTTCGACGAAGAGAACAAGCGCCTGCGGGTCCGCGACGCGTCGCCGGGGGTCAGGCCGTGAGGCGGGCGATCGAGATGCTCGGGATCTCCATGATCGTCGTGATCCTCGGCGGCTGCGCTCCCGCGGGTGGACGAACCGTGGTGGCGGAGTTCGCCGAGGTCGGCGATCTCGTCAGTCGCGCCAACGTTCAGCAGTCCGACGCCGTCGTCGGATCCGTCAGGTCCATCAAGCTCGTCGATCGGGGCGATGCGTGGGTCGCCAGCGTCGAGATGCGCTTGAAGGACGACGTCTCCGTGAAGGAGGGCTCGCGGGCGGTCGTGCGCTCCACGTCACTGCTGGGCGAGAAATACGTGGACCTCGTGCCGCCGGCCGATCCCGTCGCGGGCGAGCTGCCGGAAGGGGCCGTCATCCCGGAGTCGGCCACCGACAAGGCGCCGGAGCTCGAGGACCTGTTCTCCCGGTTGGGCGCGATCCTCCAGGGCGGAGCCCTGGAGGATCTCGCCCGGCTCTCCACGGCCGCAGCGATGATCCTCGAAGGCCAGGAGGAAAACGTGGGGCGGGTCGTCGACGGGACGGCCAAGCTGGTGGCGTCGCTCCGCCGGGAGCGCGAAGCGCTCGCGGCGGGTCTCGGTGACCTGGCCTCGGCCTCGCGCACTCTGGCCGAAAGCTCCGGCACCCTCGACCGCGCGCTCGAGGTCAGCGACGACGCACTGGCGATAGTCGCCGAACAGCGTGACGACCTCGAGGAGCTCGTCATCCAGCTCGATCGGTTGGCCGGTCCGCTCGCGAAGCTCACGCGTGAGCACCAGGAGGACGTGGACGCGCAGGTCCGCGCCGTGCGCAACATCGTCCCGAAGCTCTACGAGGCGCGGAAGACGCTCGAGGACGCGGTGGTGAAGCTGCCGGCGTTCACGAAGCTCTTCGCCGAGGCTGCTCCCGGGGACTATGTGCAGCTCAACGTTCTCCTCGAAGCCGTCCCCATCGACCTCAGCCCGTCGGCGTCATCGTCTGAGACGTCGCTGAAGGACCTGCTTCTCGAGGCCGCGCGATGACGGCGGAGCGCCCCGTCCCCTTCGGCACCCGGGTCGGGAACTATCTGGCCGGCCAGTGGCGATACGTACTCAACGAAGGCCGTGTCATTACCAACGTCATCGTCTTCCTGGTGCTCGCGGCCGGGCTGATCGTCCTTCTGATCTTCTCGCTGTTCCGCGTCCAGGCGAAGTACTCGATCTTCGCTACATTCGCGGACACGGGCGGTGTCTTCAGCGGTCAGGAGGTCACGTACCGAGGCGTGACGGTGGGCCGCGTCGGGGCGCTGCGTGTCGTCCGCGACGGCGTCCGGATACAACTCGTCGTCGAGAGCACGTACGACCGCATCCCGAAGAACGGGACCATCGCACGCGTGATGTTCAAGAGCGCGGTCGGTGAGCAGTTCGTCGATCTCCTGCCCATCGAACGCACCGCTCCGTTCTTCCGCGAGGGCGACCAGATCGCCATCGAGGACACGAAGCTGCCCGTGCAGCAGGAGGATCTCCTGCGGCTCCTCGACAGGGTGCTGTCCGGGGTTCCGCCGGAGGCGATAGGCAACCTGGTGGACGTACTCGGCGAGGGACTAGGCGGACGCGGCGAGCAGCTGCACGCCGCCTTGGCTGCGCTCGACCCGCTTACGGCCACGCTCGCGAACCGGACCGACGAGCTCAACCGGCTCGCGATCTCCGGCGACAAGCTGGGTGCGGCCTTCGACGCCACCGTGCCGGACTTCGTCAGGGGAACGAAGGGGCTCGGGCGGTCGGTGGGGGCCCTTGGTCGCGGAGCGGACGGGCTCGCCGACCTGCTCGTCCAGGGGGAAGAGTACGTCCCGGACCTCGGCGACCTCGTCGCGGCGCGCAAGACGCACATCGACGCGATCCTGCGCAACCTCGCCGAGATCACGCGGATCTCCTTCGACAACCTGAAATCGGTGGAGGACACACTCGACTTCCTGCCGCTGCTGTTGGACACGCTCGTCCAGGCCTACGACCCACAGACGAACCGGTTCCGGTTCGGCAACCTCCTCGGCGAGGCGCGGAACCCTCCGTGCAGCTACGGCACGCCGCGGCGAACCGTGGCGGCCGAGGGGAATGCGCCGTACCATCCGGTCCTCGACTTCGACTGCTGATGACCGACCAGCCAGAACCACCCGAGGGCGTCGCGCCGGCGCAGCCGCCGGCCCGGCCCGATCTCGCTCCCGAGGCCCTCGATCCGCGGCTGGGCTCCGAGCTCGCGGCCACGGAGGTTACTCGCCCGCGTCCGGACGAGACTCCCGTCGAGCGTCCGCCCGAGCCGCTCGTGCTTCGCGGCGTAGCCGTGACCCCGTTCCGGTTGCTCGCGGCGGCAACGTCGGCTCTGGGCGTGATCGCAGTATTGCTCGGCCTGATGGTGTTCGCACCGCGGATCGCACCCATCAAGCTCGGTGCGACGCGCCTGGCGGCCGAAGCGCAGACCAACGAGCAGGTCACGGAGGTGGCCAAACGATTCGCAACGAACTTCCTCTCCCTGGACTACCGCACCGTCGACGCCGACTTCGATCGCGTGGTCGAGGACACGACGGGTAACTTCGAGCGGCAGCTGCGGCGCCTCCTCGACGTGACGAAGGACCGGTTGATAGAAGCGAAGGGGATCTCGGAAGGACGCGTCACGCGGTTGAGCGTGCTCTCACGGACCGAGGATTCGGCCACCGTGCAGGTCATGGTCAGTCGCAGCATCCAGAATGCCGACAACCCCGAACCCCGGGTCGTCCCGCAGACCATCGAGGTCACGCTGGTCTTCACCGCCGGCGGTTGGAAGGTCGATCACACGACCGGGATACCCCCGGCCACCAGCGGCGATCGGTGACGTCAACGTTGCTGGTGCCTTCGGAGGCCTCTGATATAGAGTCACCGGCGTCGCCGTGAGGTGCCCGCCCGGGCTCGACAGCAGGAGCGTGATGCACCACAGCCTTGTCCCGCCGACCGTATGTTGGACGCCATGAGCCAACCCGGCAACGAGGCGACCCAGCCCTCCGGGGCCCCCGAACGTCCCGTCCGATGCCCCTCGTGCGGCACGTCCAACCGAGCCGACGCCCGGTGGTGCTCGAATTGCGCGAGCCCGCTGGAAAGGCCGGCGGCGGCGGCGAGTACCTCGGCGCCGAGCAAGCCCGACGAGCGCGCATCGCCCAACGGCGGTGCCCAGGACGCACCACGGGCCGGTGAGACCCCGTCGCCGGCGCCGCCGGCGAGTACCCCGATGACGGCTCCACCCACGCCGGCCTCTGCACCTGCGCCAACGACTCCCGTCTCGCCTGCTGCGAGCGGCACCCCTGCGGCGCCGCCGAGCGTAGCGCCGAAGCCGCCGACCACCCCGACGCCACCGCCTTCGACGCCTACCACGACGCCACCACCGCCTTCGGAGCCCACGATCGGCACGGGTGGCGTTAAGCCGCCGGCGACGACACCGGCTCCTCCGACGCCACCGCCATCGACGCCGACCACTCCGTCGCCGCCGCCGTCCACCGGCGCGCCCCGATCGACCGGTGCGCCGACCACGCCCACGCCTCCGCCGGCCACACCAGGGGCGTCGCCGCCGACACCGCCGACGCCGGTCCCTCGTGTATCTCCACCGCCGGCCCCCTCGCGGACCGGCCCGCCGACGGCTCCCGCTACCGTCCGGCAGTCCGCACCGTCCACGACCGCACCAGGCCGCGCCCCGACCACCCCGCTGCCCACCCGCCCCGGCGCTCCTCCGGCCGCCGCTCCGGTCGCGGATCGTACGCGCTTCCTCACGGCGCTTTGCGTGATCCTCGGCATCCTCACGCTGCTCTTCGCGCTGATGGCGTTCCTCCCGGGAAGCTCGCCCATCAAAGCCGGCGCGGCGGGAACCGCGGTCCGAGCCAGCGCCGAGGAGGACGTCGAGGACATCACGACGGCGTTCATGCAGGCGATCACCACGTACGACTACAGGAAGGTGAACGACACGATCCGGCGCTCGGAGGAGTTCACCACGGACGGTTTTGCGCAGCATTACCAGTCGGCATTGCGCGGGGACATCAACGTCTTCCGGCAGCGGATCCTCGACAACCGCGCTATCGCGACGGGTGAGGTCAAGGGTGTTGCCGTGCAGTCGATCGACGACGACACGGCGACGCTCCTCACGTTCGCCGTTCAGACGGTCCGGACGCGGCGCGAGCCGCGAGAGACCTCGAAGTTCCTCGTGATCGAGGCAGCGCTCGTGAGGGACGGCTCCGACTGGAAGGTCGACAGCTTGCGGGTTCCCGCGGGCGTCGGCGGCCAGGCCGCGGGCTGATCCCGCCCGCGCTTACGGCGAAGCAGCCGGCGACGGCGCCGGCGATGCCCCCGGTGAGGCGGTCGTGCCCGGTGACGCCGATGCTGCCGGACCGGCCGAGGGTCCGGCGTTGGGGTCTTCGGCGAGGGAAGCAGCAACGGCGATGAGATCTTCGGCGGGGGCGTAGCCGGAGACCATCACGAACACGTTGCCGAGGAAGCCGTAGGCGTGCGGCGGCACCTCGGGGGACACGCCGAAGAAGAGACGCTTCTCGGCGCGCTCGAACGGACGAACCTGGATCGGGAGCCCGCCGCTCTGCAGCGGCGAGCCGTCGAGGTTGAACGGTCCGGACGGGATGTTCCGCTGCGTCACGACGATCGTCGTCTTGCCGTCGAAGTAGGTCGCGTGCACGATCCCGTCCGGCGCGGGGTAGCGGCCGCCCGGCCCCCACCCACGCTCGTCACCGGAGAAGGCGATCCGCTGCTCCTCGAATCCCTCGGGCAGCGATCGCGGGAACAGCGGCCGGTACGGGAGCCGTCCGCCCACCTGCGCCCGCGTCACCCGCTCGAACCCGCGATCCCTGGTCTGGGGCTGCGCACCGGACGTCCCCTCGAGGACGAAGTCTCCGGGAAGGATGATGTCGTCCACGACGGTGTTCTCGAGCTCGACGAGCTCGGAGGTGATGCGCTCGCGGTCGCCGAAGGCCGTCGAGATGGCATCGTCGGTGAGAACGTCCGGGGGGCCGAGCACGCCCGCGTCGACGCGCGAGATGGTCCGGCGGATGATGGCGGGGAAGTAGGTCTGCGCGTCGAGGAACATCTCGAGTCTGTCGCCGCGCGTCAGCTCGTTCGGCGTCATCGTCGTGTGCACCTCGTAGAGGTCTCGTCCGTCTTGGCTCGTACGGCCGACGACCTCGATCGAGTCGGACGTGACCAGTGCATGGACGGCACCGCCTATGGAGTCCTCGAATAGTCCGAGCGACGGACGCAGGCTGCCGTCGGGGGGGCCGAGCGGCGGCCGACGCTCGACCAGCAGCGGCTGACCGTCGCCGCCGAGCTGGCTGCGCGTCTCGCCGTCGGTCTGCACGATCTTCGCGCGCTCGACCTCGCGATCATTGACGTTGAGCGTGACCTCTTGGCGGTAACCCTCGGCCCTGTCGTACACCATGCGGCCCGAGTACCGGCCGTTGGCGAAGCTGTACGTGAGGGACTGTCCGGCCGTGCCGAGTCGATACAGACTGAGCTTGCGGATACTGAAGGACGTCTTCAACGACTTGAGGTCGGCGAAGACGCGCCCGACGCGGCTCCGCACTTGCTCGGCCTCGGGCAGTGATCCGTCGCCGCCGATGATCCCCTGTCCTCGCGTGATGAGGATCGCCGCCAGGATGGCCAGCGCGATGGTGACGGCGATCGCGGCGAGCCAGGGGCCGGCGCCCACCTCGCGGGCCTCGTCCGGTGCGCGTGCGGCGCCCGGCGGGCCCATCTCGTAGTCCTCGTCGAGGAGCTGCTCGACCTCGTCGCGCCGTGCTATCGACGGTCCGAGCGGCGAGGAAGAGATACGGGTCGGAGGCGGTTGCAGCGGCGTCGTCCGGGTGATGGGCTCGGTGGAAGGCGGCGGGCGGAGCGGAAGCTCGTAGGACAGCGGACGGTCCAGGAGCGGATCGGACGGCTCATCGTCGGGTTCGGTGGGTGCCGGTGGTGGTGGTGGTGGTGGCGGCGGCGGCGGTGGTGGTGGCGGTGGTGGCGGCGGCGGCGCCGGCGGCATGGGCGGTGAAGCGATGCTCGCTTCGACCAAAGGCTCGGTGGATGGCGTCGGGCCGGAGTCGTCGCCTTCCACCGCGTCGTCGCCGAGCAGGGGCCCGGTCGTCGTCGCCCAGCTCGGCTTGTCGGATGGCGTCGGGATGATGGGTATGGGCGAGGCCGCCGTCGGCGTGGTGGTGCTGGGCGGCCGGCCCAGGGGGCCGGGATCGGCTTCCCCGCGCAACACGGTGGTCGCCCGGCGGACGGCCATATCGACCGCTTTGGTAGGTGGAGGTCCGGCGGCGATCGCGGCCAACGCGGGGTGCGCGTGCTGAAGCCCGTCGTAGAGGCGCTTGCACTCGAGGCAACCGACGAGATGGAGCGCCAGCTCCCGCTCGTCGCCCGACGACAGGCGTCCCTCGACCCCTTCGGCCATCAGCCGCTGGGCGCCGTCGTGATCCATCTAGCGGATCCCTCGCATCCCGTCGGTCAATCGCCCATAGGCCGACTGGAGGCGGTTGGACACTTCGTCCATCGGGACGCCGAGCGCGCGCGACATGTGGTCGAAGTCCCACTTGAGGATGTTCCGGCACACCACGACCTCGCGAAGCTCGGCCGGCAGGGCGCGCAGCGACCGTCGTGCCCATTCGGCGATGTCGCCTTCTGCCGGAGGAGGCTCCCCCGGTGGTGCAGACGGAGTCGGACGCACGTCCACGGCCACGCGCCGCGCCAGATCGAAGATCCACTGCTCGGGGTCGCGATCCGTCGCGTACCGCTCGATCGCGCGCGCTGCGCGCACGAACGCTTCCTGCATGGCGTCTTCGGCCTCGTGCTCGTCGCCGAGCATCCCGCACAAGTACGCGTAGATGCTGGGAGCGAACGTCCGGATGGCCTTCTCTAGAGCCGCCGCGTCGCCCAGCGCAGCAGAACGCAGAAGCGTCGCCTCTGACACGTCGGGAGTCTACCCGCGGCCGAGGTCAGCCAGGACCTCTTCGGCATCGGGCTCGCGCAGCCGTGTCTCTACGGTGCTTATCGCCGTCCGAAGCACATCGGACCGGCGGGACGGGTCCATCAGGTTGATGCCCATCGCGTTGAGGTCCTCGGCTTCCGGCTGGATGAGCAGCAGACTCACACCGCCGGACCGCAGGCGCCGCGCCTCGCGTCCGAACCGTCTTCCGCTGGCGGCGCGGACGCGCCGCTCGACACGCTCGGCGATGGTCGTCGGGAGCCCGGGCTGGAGCGAGGACATCGGATTGAGCGCAATGACGATGTCGAGATCCGCCGCGGTGAGCAGGTCGAGATTCGACGGTGACCACACGCCGCCGTCGACGTACAGACGTCCGCCGATGCGCACCGGACGGTACAGACCCGGGATCGCGCACGATGCTTCAACCGCCTCCCACAGGTGTGCCGCGGGGCCCCCTTCGCGTCCGAAGACGACACGGCGACCCGACGCGTAGTCGAGCGTCACGATCCACAGGTTGGGATGACTGGACCAGCCCTCGAGGACGACGGACCGGACCATCCGTCCGATCTCGTCGGTGGACAAGAAGCCTCGTCCGACCCAGCCGGAGAGCGCTGTCGTCGGAGGGAATCGCCACGGTTGCAACGTCGTACGCAGCGCGAGCCCTGGGGAGCCGAGGAGGAGCCGCGGGATCTGCCCGGTCCAGGTGCGCAACCGACGCGAGCCCTCATCGGCATGGCGCAGGGGCTCCCCGTAGCGGTCGGTGACCCCGTCGACGTCGCCGCCGGTCTGATGGTGGACCATGAACCACGTCGGCAGCCCCTCGGCGACGAGGGACGCGACGACCGAGCCGGCCGACGTGCCGACGATGTGCGTGGAGCCCGTCGGGTCCCACCCCGTGGCCTCGACCAGGGCGTGGAGGGCCCCGACGAGCCAGGCGCCGCCGAGGATGCCCCCGCCGCCCAGGACCAGGCCGACCCGTGGTCCGGTCTCCGGGCGGACGGCCGTTCGGCGCCCGAATGGATCGATGGTGCTTTCGCTAGGCTTGCCGCGCATTCGCGGTCCAGGGTAGATCGTCGTCGCTGGTGAGGAGGGGATTATGACCGAGGGCCAGCCCGACGGCCCCACGATCGGCCGCAGATGGCTCGCCGGCCTGCGGCGTGCGTGGGTCGCGGGCGGCGCGCTCGCGCGCTGGGCGGAGGATCGCGGCGTCACGGGTGCGGTCTGGACGCCGGCCGCCTACGAGACCGAGGACATCGCCGATGCGCTCGCGTCCCTGGTCGGCAGCGGCGCTCGTCCGGACGCCACGCTGCTGTGGGACCTGGCCGTAGCCGACCTCAGGACGGCGGCCGACGCGTTGGCGGGTGTCTACCGGGCCGCCGACGGCGCCGACGGGTACGTGGCGGCGTGGCTCGACCCGGCCCGCACCGGCGAGCCCGGCCGAGCCGTGGCCGCCGCCGGCGAGCTCGTCGCCGACGTCCACAGACCAAACGTCGCCGTCGCGCTCGCCTGGTCCCCGGCGCGGGCCACGGTGGTCGAGTCGTTGGTGAGTGCGGGCTTCGCGATGGCGGTCTCGGCCGTGCGCGACGCCGCCGCGGTCGAAGCACTGTCGGCGGCGGTGCGCCGCGGCCACGAGAAGCTGAGCGCGTCCGCGTCGGCGGAGGAAGGAGCCTCGCCACCGGAACCCAAGCCCGTGTTCGCGCTCGGGAGCCCGGCCGGCGACGAGCTCGTCACGGCGACGGACGTCGAGACGGAGTTCACGCTGTTCGGTTCGGCGGGTGGACCCAGGCTCCCAGCGTCGGCGGATGCCGAGCAAGCCGGACTCAAGGCCGCCGTCGCTCACCTCGTGACGCGGGCAGGCCGCCCCGTCCGCGAGGACGCCTACACCTCCGTGTCCTATGCCCAAGCCGTGCTTCGCGAGTGCGCCGAGCTCCGGGGCGACGAGGTCCTCGAGGACGTTTGGGCCCGCGACCACACGATCTGGAAGGACGACCCCACAGAGATCGCCGACCGCCTCGGCTGGCTCGACGCGCCCGAACACTTCCACGACCAGGCGGCTCAAGTCTCGGAGTTCGCGCGCAAAGCTCGGGCCGGCGGTGACATCGCGCATGTGGTCGTCTGCGGCATGGGCGGGTCGGTTTTCGCGTGCGAGATGTTCGGCAGGGTGCTGGGGGGCGGGATCCCCCTCACGGTGCTCGACAGCACGCATCCCGATCACATCGCCGCTGTCACCTCGTCCATCGATCTCCAGCGCACGCTGTTCGTCGTCTCGTCGAAGTCGGGGACCACGGTCGAGACGAGGTCGCACCTCGAGTACTTCTGGTCGCTCGTTGGGCGCGGCGACCGCTTCGTCGCCGTCACCGATCCGGGAACCGAGCTCGGGGACCTGGCGCGTGAGCGAGGGTTCCTGCGCGTGTTCGAGAACCTGCCGGAGATCGGGGGCCGCTTCAGCGGACTGTCCTACTTCGGTCTCGTTCCGGCGGCCCTGTCGGGTGTGGACATCGACGGCGTCCTCGCCGGAGCGCGCCGCGCGATGACGCACAACGGCCCCGGTGTCGCCGAGCCTTTCGCTCCGGGCGTCCGTCTCGGTGCCGCGCTCGGCGAGGCCGCGATGGGTGAGGGCCGCGACAAGCTCACCTTCGTCCTGCCCGCACAGCTCGACTCGTTCGGCGTGTGGGTCGAGCAGATGCTCGCCGAGTCGCTCGGGAAGGAAGGCAAAGGGATAGTCCCCGTCCTCGGTGAGCCACTCGGCTCGCCCGAGGCCTACGGTTCCGACCGTGTCTTCTGCGTGTACTCGCTCGGCGAGGAGGGCGAGCCGCCGCAGCTCGAGGCGCTCGAGGGCGAGCACCCCTTCATCCGCATCCGCGTCGCCGACGCGAAAGGTCTCGGCGCCGAGATGTACCGCTGGGAGGTAGCGACGGCGATGGTCGGTTACCTCCTCGACATCAATCCGTTCGACCAACCGGACGTCGAAGCGGCGAAACAACGTGCACGGGAGGCGTTGTCTCGCCCGGCCACCGAGCATCCGGACCCGGGCTCGGCCACGGAGGTGCTCGATGGTCTCGAGCCGCCGCGTTACCTCTGTCTCCAAGCCTTCCTCCCGCCGACCGAGGACAACTCCCGCCGGCTCGAGGCGGCGCGCGCGCGGCTTCGCGACCGCTACGGGATCCCGGTGACGGCGGGCTTCGGTCCGCGGTTCCTGCATTCCACCGGTCAGCTCCACAAAGGCGGACCCGATACCGGCGCATTCCTACAGGTCAGCGGCGAGCGCTCGACCGACGTCGAGGTGCCGGGCACCGGTTATACGTTCGGCCGTCTCATCGACGCGCAGGCCGACGGTGATCTGCAGGCGCTGCGAGATGTGGGGCGTGCCGTCGCTCGGGTCTCGCTGGCCGATCTCGACCGTCTCGGGACCCAGTAACGGTTCGGCCTTCCGACCTCGGGGAATGAGACTCAGTAGTCTGAACGTTCGCCGTCGAGCAAGGGGGAGTCATGCCGAGGGGACGAAAGCAGCAGCCGGCGACGCGGGTCGAGGAGATCCGGGAACAAGCCCGCGAAGTCGCCGGACAGAGCGGCGAAGCCCTCAAGGAATTCGCCGAGACGACCGGGTCGGCGGCGAAGGAATTCGCGAGTCGCGCGCGTGACGCCGCGAAGGACCTCGTCGACACTATCGAGCGCGCGAGCAAGGGCGTCGAGCACGAAGAGCCCAAGCGCGGCCGGCGACTCCTCCGACTGGTGTTGATAGCGGGAGCCGGTGCGGCGATCTTCGCCAACGAGCGCGCCCGCGAGGCCATCGGCGGTGCCGTCCGGCGGGCGCGCGGTAGCCGTCCCATCCCGGACGTCTGGCGCCCCGATGCTTCGCCGGGCAACGGCGAGGTGCGGGAGCCGGTACGCGAGGAGACGTCCTAGACGCCGACGCCGCGGAGAAGCTCGAGCGTCTGCAGGGCCGGCTCGACCGAATCGGGATTGTTTTCGTGTGCGTAGAACGCGTAGACCGACGTCCCCTCTTCGGCCAGCCTTCGTAGTAGCGAGACCCGCTGGTTGATGTCGTCGGCGCTGTAGCCGTCCCGATGGAAGCGGAAGTATGCGATGGGGGCCGTCGTCGTGTACGTCGTGGGATCGAAGAGATCGTCGTTGAGGCACAACGCGATCCCGTGCTTCCGGAAGAGCGCCGTGGCCTCGTGGGTGAGGAACGAGCCGTCTCGCGGCTCGAACGCGTACGCGTAGCCGAGGGGTAACGACGATCCGAACGAGTCGATCACTGCAGCGTCGAACTTCAACGTCGCGGGAACCTGGAAGAGGATCGCGCCCAGGCGCTCGCCGAGCCGGCCGGCCCGCTCGACGAACTCCGATAGAGCGTCGCCTACGTCGACCAGCCTGCGCCAGTGGGTGATGAGCTGGTTGGCCTTCATCGTGAAGCGGAAGGTTTCCGGTACGGCATCGCGCCAGCGATCGACGGTGGATTCCTCGGGAGTTCGACGGAACGACATGTTGATCTCGACCGCGTCGAAGATCTCGGCGTAGGCGCTCAGCATACGAGCGCGTTTCGTGCCCGGTGGGTAGATCTTCCCGATCCACTCCGGGTAGGAGAACCCGGACATACCCAGACGGATCACCGACTTACAGGAAGGCTCGGCCGTGCTTGATGGCGTTGGCCGCGTCCGGCCCTTCACCGTGTAGGCGTCCGGCGGAACCGTCTCGATCGCGGCGCGCGACGACGCGGCACCAGTCCGCCGCCGTGCCCCTGATGACCGTGGGAGCCTCGTCCGGGCCGAACGTCCACGTGTCGCCGGCGGGCGATGTGAGCTCGAGCCGAACGGGCCCCGGCGCGTCGAGGCCTTCGAGCATGAGCGCGTACGGCAACGCACGCTGTCCGAGATGGGCGATGTGGCGGAGGCGGCCGGTGTCGACGTAGGGGATGCCGGCCGCCGCGTGGACGTCGAGCGAGTGCGCCCAGGTCTCCATCAACCGGGCCGAGGCGAGCGACAGCGGACTGACGCGGTTCGGCCCCCAGGGATACTTCTGGGAGGGATCGAGGCCTTCGATGGTTTCCTGGAGCCGGGCCGTAGACGAGCGCCACCACGCGTAGACGTCCTCCCACGATCGCTGTCTCACGCGCTCGACCTGCCACGCGGTGAAGTCGTCGACGCTCGAGGGCGACGGTGTCGCACCTCCGGACGCCTCGGCGGCGTCGCTCATCAGGTCGCGAGAGCCTCCCGTCACGGACTCGAACATGATGTCGTCGGTGTCGGCCAGGTGGCCGATGGTGTCGCGCGTGTCCCAGCCGACGGCCGGCGTCTCCTTCCGCCACCCCGCCTCGTCGAGCGAGCCGAGGACTTCGTCGAGCTGCTTGGTCTCGTCGCGCAGATCGGCGACGACGTCGGCGAGTGTCGTCACTGTCCCCATTCCTCCACGATCCTGCGCTTGTCGATCTTGCCGATGTCGTTGCGCGGCAGCGACTCGAAGAAGCGGACCTCCTTCGGCACGGCGGCGTAGGACGCATGGTCCTTCGACCAGGCGATGAGGTCCTCGGCGCTGACGTCGCCGCGCGGGACGACCGCAGCGACTATGCGTTGTCCCCACTTCGGGTCGGGGATGCCGACGACCGCGCAGTCCGCCACCGACGGATGCGAAGACAAGCCGACTTCCGTCTCGGCCGGGTACACGTTCACGCCGCCGGAGATGATCATGTCGTCGGCGCGGTCGACCAGATGCAGGTAGCCGTCCTCGTCGAGGTATCCGACGTCGCGAACCGAGATCCAGCCGTCGCGCATGCGCTGACGGTCGAGCTGCGGGTCGTCGAGGTACCCGCGCATGCCGAGCTTGGAGAGAGCCCAGACCTCGCCCGGCTCCCCGGCGGGGACACGGCGCCCGTCGGGATCGACTATCGCCACCTCGACCCCCGGCACAACCTTGCCGACGGTGCCCGGCTTGCGACGCTGGTCTTCCGGTCCCGCGACGGTGACCCAGCCCATCTCCGTCGAGCCGTAGAGGTCGTACACCACGTCGCCGATGAGCTCGCGGGCCGCCGCTCTCACCTCTTCGCGCAACGGGGCGCCCGTGCAGACGACCACGCGGAGTGATGAAAGGTCGTAGTCCCGCGCACCGGGGAACTCGGTGAGCTGATGAAGCATCGTCGGCACGACGGCTGTGGTCGTGACCTTGTGCTCCTGCACATGTGTGCAGAACGCCTCCGGCGAGAAGCGCTCAACGATGACGAGCGGGTTGCCGAGAGCTAGTGCGATCGCCGCGAATCCCGAACCCGACGAGTGGTACAGCGGACACACGACCATGTGGACGTCGTCTGTCTGGAACGGGATGGTCCGCAGGAACCCGGCGAGCGCGGACGGTGAAGCACCCTCGTCCAGGGCGCGCACTGCTCCCTTGGGACGGCCGGTCGTGCCCGACGTGAAGATGACGATCTTGCCTTCAGCCCCGCGTTCGGGCCGGGGGTCGCTCGACGGCGCCGCGGCCAGCGCGCCCTCGTAGTACTTGGGCACGAACAAGGTGCGAGCGTTGACCTGGATGTCGTCGCGATGCGTGACGAGCACGCGGGCCCGCGTCCGGCTGATCAGAGCGCGCGCTTCGGCGGCCGGTGCGCGAGGGTTGACGTAGGCCGTGTTCGCGCCGATGCGGCGCGCCGCGGCGTCGGATTCGATGAACTCGGGGCGGTTCGGCAGCATGATCGCCACCGTGTCCCCCGGCCGGACGCCCCAGGCCAGAAGGTGGTTGGCCACCCGCTTCACCCTGTCGTACAGGGTGCCCCAGGTCTTCGTCGTGTCCTCGTAGACGACGGCCGGGCGGTCGGCGTCCCGCGTGCCGTGGATCGTGAAGATCAGGTGCGAGCGCAGGCCTTCGCGGAGGATCTGCCGGCCGAGCTGCATGGTCGTCCGGGGGCCGAAGGGTCGCAGGACCCCGGCCCGCCTCAGCGTCTGCAGGTCATCGATGAGACTCACACTGTCCTGACGCCGGAGCTACAGACCGAACATCTGGGGGACCTGCTGGGCGAACATCATGTCGCCCTTCAGCTTCAGCTTCCCCTGCATGAACGCTTGCATCCCGTCGAGCTCGCCTGAGATCAGACGGAGGTAGTCGGGCAGCGACAGACCGAGCGTTACGCGCGCATCGGACGGATCGCGCTTCTCGTAACTGGCCTGTTTGTCCTTGACGACGACCGCGTACGCATGCGTGTTAGCGCCCTCGGTGAGCTCGTAGCCGATGACGCAGTCCTGCGCCTTGTCCGGGTTCAGCGCGCTCTTCATGCCTTCGAACGTGAGCTGCAGGACCGCTTCCGGTCCGCCCATGGTGCTGACGAACTCCAGGATCTCGTCGTCGGACTTCCCCTTGACGGCTTCCTGGAGCATCGCCTGCGCGTCGCTGGCCATAGTTCCTCCCCTCGGGTCTCGAGGTCCCCATGGTCGCGCAACCTTGGCAAGGCCGTCGAGCCCGCGATTAGCCTTGGTTTCCGAGATGTCGGAGATGACCTCGCGCGTGCACATCGACGCGCCGCCGGAAGCCGTCTTCGACTTCATCGATCGCTGGGAGAACGCGATGCGCTACCTGCATCGCGTGGACCGCTGGGTCCTCGTCGATCCCGAGGGCGGGACGGGTATCGGAGCGGTCTTCAAGATCGGCGTGCAGGCCGGTCCCACCCACCTCGACGGCCGGCTGCAGGTCACAGAGCACGATCGCCCCCGCCGCATAGCGTTCCGCTCGCTGGACGGCCCCCGCGTCGTGGGGAGCTGGACGCTCACGCCGTCGGGGAGCGGGACCCATGTCGTGCTCACGTCCGACTACGACCTGCCCGGCGGGATCATCGGTCGCGTGGTGGGCGCCTTCGTGTCGCGGAACGCGCAGAACGACCTGGACGCTTCGTTGCGGGACCTCAAGCGCATCGTCGAGGACGAGTCGGGCTAGGCCTTCAGGAGCTCGCGCAGCTCGACGGTCTCGTCGCCGGCACGCGTCGCATCCACGGATATCCCTCTCTCGATCAGGCGACGCGCGACGGCGATGTCGCGGCCGCGGTTCATCGCCACGGCCGCGACCACCCGGTCGCTCCTGAGGTACAGGGCCGTGAAGTCGCGCTCCTCGATCCGCCCTCGGACCACGCGTTGGGCGTCTGGGGTGGGGTGGCCAAGCATCTGGAGGTTCACGTCGTACTGATCCGACCAGAACCACGGGACCTCGGCGAAGGGCTCCGATCCGCCGGCGATGGTGCGTGCGGCTGCGGCGCCCTGGTTCTGCGCGTTCTGGAAGTGCTCGACCCGGATCCGCGCCCCGGAGTAGGGGTCGGGTCTGTTCGCCACGTCGCCGGCTGCGAAGACCCCGGGGGCCGACGCTCGACAGAGCTCGTCGACGACTATGCCGTTGTCGCAGTCCAGGCCCGCCTCTTGGGCCAGCTCGACGTTGGGCACTATGCCCACGCCGACCACGACCAGGTCGGCGGGGTAGCGGGTTCCGCCGGCTCCCACGACCGCTTCGACGTGATCGTGGCCTTCGAAGCGCTCGACGCCCTCGCCGAGGCGCAGCTCGACCCCGTGATCGCGATGGATGCTCGCGTAGACCTCTCCGAGGTCCGGGCCGAGCACGCGGACGAGCGGCACGTCGAGGACCTCGAGGATCGTGACCTCGCATCCCACCGTTCGCGCCGACGCTGCTACCTCGGCGCCGATGAAGCCGGCTCCGACGACGACGACCCGAGGCCGATGTGTGAGAGCCGTCGCGAGCTCGGCGGCCTCATGCAGCGTGCGGAGATACCGAACGCCGGCGAGATCGTGTCCGGGGACATCGAGCGTCCGGACCCGGCCGCCCGTGGTGAGCAGGCACGAGTCGTATCGGATCGTCTCGGCGTCCTCCAGCGTGATTGTGCGATCCGTGGGCGAAAGCCCCGTCGCCCGGACACCGAGCCGCAGCTCGACGTCGTTGTCCGCGTACCAGGACTCCTCGCGCAGGAACACCGATGCCGCGTCCGTCTCGGAGCGCAGCACCTCCTTGGACAGCGGAGGACGTTCGTAGGGACGGTCCGGTTCGTCACCGACCAAGACGACGCGGCCGTCGAAACCCTCCCGGCGGAGCGCTTCGACGGCCCGGCCTCCGGCGAGGTTGGCGCCGACTACGACGACCTGGATGCGCCGAGAGGCGCCCCCTTCGACCTGGATGCGCCGAGAGGCGCCCCCTGCGACTGGCGCTACGAGCTTTCCTCCTCGCCGTCGTCGTCCTGCGGCTGCGAAGAGCAGCCACACTCGTCACAGAACTCCATACGTCACCTCCTTCGCGCGACGCGATTCTACGCATTAGCAGGGCGTGCGAGAATGGGGACCTATGGCCCGGGCCGAAACACCCGAACGGCGCCGGCGCCGGCGGTATTCCTCGGGAGTCGCCGAGCTCGACGAACAGATCGCCCAGCTCGTGGCCACCACGGAGCTGACGGAGCGGGACGCCGAGCTCATCGTGGAGATCGTCACGACGGCGGTGCTCCTCGCCCGCGACGCCGCTTCCCGCCTCGACCTGAAGATCGTCAACGCCGCGCTCAAGGAGATGCGCTACGCGTTCAAGGTCTTCGCGCCCTATCGCGACAAGAAGAAGGTGACCGTCTTCGGCTCATCGCGATCGCGGCCCGGCGATCCCGACTACGAGCAGGCGAAACGCTTCGGCAAGGTGATAGCCGAGCGCGACTGGATGGTCGTTACGGGCGCCGGACCGGGCAGCATGGAGGCGGCCAACGAGGGGGCCGGCAAGGCGCAGAGCTTCGGCGTGAACATCCGTCTCCCCTTCGAAGCCGAGCCGAATCCCGTCATCGCCGAGGACCCGAAGCTCATCAACTTCAAGTACTTCTTCACGCGCAAGCTCATGTTCATCAAGGAGGGCTCGGCCTTCGTTCTGCTCCCCGGCGGCTTCGGCACGATGGACGAGGCTTTCGAGTTGCTCACGCTGATGCAGACGGGCAAGAGCGACATGCACCCGATCGTTCTCCTCGACCCGCCGGGCGGGGCCTTTTGGCCGGATTTCGTCGATTTCGCGCGCCGCAACCTCGTCGACAGGGGCTATGTGACGCCCATCGACCTGAATCTGTTCACCACGACGGACGACGCCGGAGCCGCCGCCGACGAGATCGAGCGCTTCTACCGGAACTACGACTCGATGCGTTTCGTCGGGCAGCGTCTCGTCCTCCGGCTGCGTAGCGTGCCCGGCGAGGGTCGCCTGAACGAGCTGAACGAGACGTTCGGCGACATCGTCGTGGGGGGCCGCATCGAGCGTTGTGACCCCTTCCCCGTCGAGGTGCATGACGACGACACGCTCGACATGGAGCGCGTGAGCCTGTCTTTCGACAACGCGTCCTACGGTCGTCTGCGCGAGCTCATCGACGCCCTCAATGCGAGCTAACCCGGCCGAGCTCCTGCGGCGCCGGCAGAGCCGGACGTTCGAGCAGAAGTGCTGTGATCTCTCGCACGCTGTACGCGCGCAGGTCGTCCTCCGCCGAGGCCGGCGTGATGGCCAGCCCGGCGCACTCGGGGCACGTTACGGGGATGGGG
>JBOGXL010000433.1:0-3413 GCA_050694575.1 Actinomycetota bacterium
GGATCGGGCAGGTGCATGAGGACGTGACGGCAGTGGGCGAGGTTGTACCGTCCCTCTTCCAGTGGGTCGGTGAGGATGTCGTGCTCGCGGAGCTGGACGTATGGTCCCTCGACGTGGTCGAGCATGCCCAGGTCGATGTCGGTGGCCACCACGCGGCCGCGTGGAGCGACGGTCTGCCCCAGCCACCGTGCGATCGAGCCGCGGCCCGCCCCCACCTCGAGGCAGTGCCACCCCGGCGCGACGCCGACGAAGTCCAAGCGCCGTCTCGTCAGTGGGTCGAGAGCCGCCTGAAAGCTCAGCAGGCGCTCCGACTCCACCTCCGGCGCGACGTCTCGCGCGAAGTACCTGCTTGCCTGCAGCGTGGCCATCACCGCACCCCCGTGCCAGAGAATGCTCCGATCGCAGTGTGGACGGGCCCGCGCCGGCCGTCTGCACCGCCTTACACGTCCCGGACCGGTACTTCTACCGGTTCGTCTCCTCTGTGACGCCGGGCTGTGACAAGATGCCTGTGCGATGGGCCGATTCGTGGCGATCCTCATGGGCTCGGACTCCGACCGCGAGGTCATGCGGAAGGCAGAGGCCACGCTGGAGGAGTTCGGCATCCCCTACGAGACCAACGTGTTGAGCGCTCACCGCAAGCCGCGCGCCCTGGTGGCCTACATCGACGAAGCCGAGACACGCGACGTCGGTGTGTTCATCTGCGGTGCCGGCATGGCCGCCGCCCTTCCGGGCACGGTTGCCGGACACACAACGAAACCCGTTATCGGTGTGCCGCTCGAGTCCGGGGGCCTCGGCGGGCTCGACTCCTTGCTGTCGATCGCGCAGATGCCCAAAGGCGTCCCCGTGGCGTGCGTGGCCGTGAACGGCACGCAGAACGCGGCGCTCCTCGCCGTCCAGATCCTCGCGATGGGCGACGCGGAGCTCTCGAAGAAGTTCGAGGAGTTCAAGCAGCGCCAAGCCGAGGCGTGATCCGGGCCGCGGCAGCGGTCGTTCTGTCGCTGCTCGTCGCCGCCTGCCGCGCGGATGCGCCTCCGGCGGCGGCTCCCAGCCCGAGTTCCGAGCTCTCGCCGTCCCCGTCCCCGGCGCGACCGACCGATCCGTTCGCGTTGGCCAAGAGCTACGAGGCGCCGGGGCCAGAGGAGCTCGCGCGGCGGCTGGTGATCGCGGAACGCGCGCTGCGCGCTCCCGATGCCGATGCCACCGACCTCGAGGAGCACGGACGGGTGCAGCAGGCGTCGTACCGGCAGATCGTCGTGAACCCGGGCTGGCTCGAGCAGGTGCTTGCGGCCGTGCCTGCCGACCTCCATCCGACGGTGCGCTCCAACGTCGAAGCGGGGGCCGAGCTGCGCGCGCTCACCGCACCGCGCGAAGCGATGCCCGACTGGCGCATCGTCGCGCCGCCGCCGCCGGCCGATCTACGGAAGTACTACGACGACGCCCAGGTCGAGTCCGGCGTTGGGTGGCCGTACCTGGCCGCCATCCACCTCGTCGAGACCCGGATGGGCCGCATACGCGGCACGAGCACGGCGGGCGCTCGCGGACCGATGCAGTTCCTACCTCAGACGTGGGAGCGATGGGGGTCGGGGGACATCGAGAGCCCGCGCGACTCGATCCGTGCGGCGGCGCGATACCTGAAGGGACACGGCGCGCCGAGCGACATGCCTCGGGCCCTCTTCGCGTACAACCACTCGGACCGGTACGTGAAGGCCGTGACGAGCTACGCCGAGCAGATCCGTGCCGACGACGGGGCCTACCTCGGCTACTACCACTGGCCGGTCTATTACCGGACGACGCAAGGGGACGCCTTGTTGCCGGTGGGCTGGCCCGCCTGAGTCACCAGCCGATCAGCGAATACTCGTCGCGTTTCCGGCGGCGGACGACGAGCGCGGGAAGGGGGTCGCGAAGTCTTCGAGGCGTGCTACCATTTCCGTAGCGCTATTCGGAGGCGAGATGCGCACCCCACTGCCCGGACGGCCGGTACGAGGATCCACGACGGGTCGTCCGATCATGGCCCTGCTCGATCTCCTCGGCCGCCGGTGGGCGTTGCGCATCCTCTGGGAGCTCCGCGCGCAGACGTTGAACTTCCGCGAGCTCCGCGACAGCTGCGACGCGATGTCGCCGAGCGTTCTCAACGAGCGTCTGAGCGAGCTTCGCGAAGCGGGCATCGTCGAGCTCGACGAGAACGGTTACGGGCTCACGAAGACGGGCAACGAGCTACTCGAGGTGTTCGCTCCGCTGAGTCGGTGGGCCAAGCGCTGGGGCGCCCGCCGCGCGCATAGCATTGGCCACTCATGATCCCCAGATACACGCGTCAGGAGATGGGCCGGCTGTGGTCGGACGAGGCCCGGTTCGAGCGTTGGCTCGAGGTCGAGCTCTCGGCCCTCGATGCGTGGGAGTCGATCGGACGGATCCCGGACGGCACGGCCGCGGCGTGCCGGATGACGGCCCGTGTGGACGTCGACCGGATCGCCGAGCTGGACGCCGAGGTCTCGCACGAGACGGCGGCCTTCGTCTCGCAGGTCCAGGAGACGTGCGGGGACGAAGGCCGGTTCATCCACTACGGCCTGACGTCTTACGACGTGGTGGACACGGCCCTCGGTATCGCCCTGCGCGAGGCCTGCGACGTGCTCGACACCGCGTTGCACACCCTCGTGTCGGTCTTGCGGCGCCGTGCCCTCGAGCATCGCGACACCCTGTGCATGGGACGTACCCACGGCATCCACGGCGAGCCCACTACGTTCGGGGCGAAGCTCGCTTCGCACGCCTTCGAGTTCGCGCGGCACACCGAACGGCTCCATTTCGTCAGGCAGCAGGTCTCGGTCGGCACGATCTCGGGTCCGGTCGGGACCTATGCCAGCGTGCCGCCGGAAGTCGAGGCCCACGTGCTCGGCGCCCTCGGCCTGGCCCCCGAGCCGGCCCCGTCGCAGATCGTCAACCGTGACAGGTACGCCGAGCTCCTTTCTTTCCTCGCCCTCGTCGGCGCGTCCGTCGACAGGTTGGCCACCGAGATCCGCCACCTCGCACGCACCGAGGTGCGCGAGGTGGAGGAGCCGTTCGAGGCGGGAGCCCAGAAAGGCTCGTCGTCGATGCCACACAAACGCAATCCGTGGCGCTGCGAGCGCCTCGGCGGGCTCGCTCGACTGTTGCGTGGCTACGCGCAGGCCGGGCTCGAAAGCGTCGTCACCTGGCACGAGCGGGACATCTCGCAGTCCTCGGTCGAGCGCGTGGCACTGCCCGATGCAACGACGGTGTGTGACTTCGCTATCGCCGAGATCACGGACATCGCCGAGCGGCTCGTGATCCATCCGCAGCACATGCGGCGAAACATGGAGCTGTCTCGCGGGTTGGTGTACTCACAGCACGTGCTCCTCGCGCTCATCGAAGCGGGGATGACGCGGGACGACGCCTACCGG
>JBOGXL010000434.1:0-2863 GCA_050694575.1 Actinomycetota bacterium
CCGACGCCGCCGTGGTCGTCGTCGGTCTCGACCCCGACTCGGAGACCGAAGGGCGGGACCGCGAGTCGATGGATCTCACCGGACGGCAGAACGAGCTCATCGAAGCGGTGGCGGCGGCGCAGCCGAACACCGTCGTCGTCGTGAACGCGGGCTCGATCGTGTCGCTGCCGTGGGCCGGGGAGGTCGCGGCGATAGTGCAGGCGTGGTACCCGGGCCAGGAGTGCGGGAACGCGATGGCCGATGTGCTCTTCGGCGCCGACAACCCGTCCGGCAAGCTCCCGACGACCATCCCCCGCCGGTATGAGGACAACCCGACCATCGACAGCTATCCGGGCGCCGACGGAAAGGTCGCCTACGCCGAAGGCGTCTTCGTCGGCTACCGGCACTACGACGCCGAAAGCGTCGAGCCCTTGTACCCCTTCGGGCACGGACTCTCGTACACGACGTTCGGATACGGCGAGCTCACCGTCGATGAAAGCGACGAGATAGTCGCCTGCATCGACGTCACGAACACCGGCGACGTGGCCGGCAAGGAAGTGGTGCAGCTATACGTATCCGACCTCGAGGCGTCGGTCTCCCGGCCCCCGAAGGAGCTGAAGCGCTTCGAGAAGGTCACGCTCGAGCCGGGAGAGACGAAGACCGTGCGCTTCGTCCTCGACTCGCGGGCCTTCGCCTTCTGGAAGGATGGCTGGGTCACGGAGCCCGGCGAGTTCGAGCTGCTGTGCGGGTCGTCGGCAGCCGACATCCGTGCGACGACTCGCTTGTTGCTTCGCGGCTGACACAAAGGGGAGATATCGGTGCGGTCCCGGTCGCTGGTCGTCGTCCTGTTGCTCGCGCTGACCGCGTCGTGCAACGCGAGCAAGCCGCCGACGGAGTTCGAGCTGCAGTCGGTCGAGGACGCCGTGCGGGTAGCGATCGAGACCCAGAACGAACGGGACGTCGACACGTTCCTCGAGTTCTGGACCGACAAGGGCCTGTCCGAGTACGACGTCGGTTCCCGGGCCGACCTCCAGTCGGGCAAGGTCGCAGGCTTCGGACGAGAGCGCATCATCATCCAGCGCTTCCTGAACACGCGGATCGTCGGCGACAACGCGACGACGACCGTGGACGCCGTCCGCGGGATGCACCAGAACGCAGCACCCGTCTCTCGCGTAGCGTTCGGACTCGTCGAGCGTGAGGGCGTGTGGCTCATCGACGGGTTCAAGTTCATCGGTGGCGCACCCCCGTCCGAGGGCACCGATGTCATCGACATCGAGGGGCGCGAGTACTCCTTCCGCCTCGAGAAGGACGAAGTCGTGCGGCGCGTCGCCTTCAAGTTCGTCAACGAAGGGAAGGAACCGCACGAGATCACGCTCATCAAGGGACCCGACGACATGACGCTGGATCGCGCGAGGCAAGACCTCGAGGACTTCGACGGCGACCCCGAGAAGATCCCCGAGGGCTACCAAGCCGATCACGTCGCCTTCGCCGATCCTGGAGCGACCATCAACGCGACCTTCTCGCGCCCCCTGCCGGCCGGCGCGTACGTCCTCGCCTGCTACATCCCCAAAGGTGGGTTCGACGACCAGGGCGGATCGGACGCCGACGCCGAGTCCCACTTCGAGCTGGGCATGGCTGCGATACTCGGGGTGCGTTAGGACCCCACCGGTCCCTTTCTGTTATCAAGAGGTCGGCGATGTTGTTCTCGATGAGACGCTCCCTGGCCTTCCTGCTCGCCGTGGTGGCTGTCGGTGGGATCCTGCCCGCGCACACGTCGGCGCAGGTCGTGGCGTCCGCGACACCCGCGGCGACTCCGTGCCGGCCGCTCCCCATCCCCGAGCTCGAGGAGGTCGACGCCGACGACCTCGATCTGGCCGAGCTGCTCGTGGGCCGCGTCCTCTGCGCCGGCCAGCGCCTGCGCGTCGAGAGCGACGAGAGACGGCTGAGGATAGACACGCCCGATCTCTCCGTCAGGGAGCGCGAATCCGAGGTCGACGTGAGCTTGCCCCGGACGCCGCTGACGGCCGCGGCACCGGAGGCCGAGCCCGAGGAGAAGGATCCGGTAGACCTGGCGCTCGAGACCGGCGCGGAGATCAAGCAAGAGCACAACAGCTTCGTGCACGAGACGCCGACGTCCCGCCACGAGACCAACGAGGACGAGACGAAGATCGACGGCAGGGACTTCGACTACGAGTCGAAGGAGACCGAGGAAAAAGTCGAAGAACCCGACTTCGAGTCGGAAGAGAAGGAAACCGAGGAAGAGTTCCGGTCCCGCTAGGCGTTGCGGTAGTTCGGCTCCCGCTTCTCGAGGAACGCCCGCATCGCCTCGGGCATGTCCTCGGTGAAGGTGGTGAGGATCTGCGTCCGGTTCTCGAGATCGATAGCGGCTTGCATGCTCCCGGTCTCGAGGTTCGACCACATCACTTCCTTGGTCATCCACACGCCGAACGGAGAGTTCGCCTTGATCTGATGGGCGATCTCGAGGGCGGCGTCGACGACTTCGCCGTCGGGCACCACGCGCGACACGAGCCCGATGCGATCGGCCTCCGCGGCGTCGACGAAGCGGCCGGTGAGCATGAGCTCGAAGGCCTTGGACGCGCCGATGAGTCGCGGGAGCAGATAGCTCACGCCGACGTCGCACCCCGACAACCCGATCCGGACGAACGCAACGTTGAACCTCGCCGACTCCGCAGCGACGCGGATGTCGCTCGCCAGTGCGAACGCGAAGCCGCCGCCGGCCGCCGCTCCGTTGACGGCAGCGATGATCGGCTTCCGCACGCTGCGCATGTGCGTGTACAGCGACGCGATGTGCTGCTGGGAGAGCATCCCGGCCTGCGCGCGTCCGATGCCGTCGGCGCCCGGCGCGGGCCCGGCCCCCTTGAGA
>JBOGXL010000435.1:0-7418 GCA_050694575.1 Actinomycetota bacterium
CAGCGGCCCCTCTCCAGAACCTGGGGTGCGCGACGATCTCGCGCGCCCGGCCGAAGCGCGTGCGCCCGAAGGCCGCCATCAGCTGCGGCTCGAGCGTGGCGGGCGGAACCGCGAAGCGATCCCGCATGCCGGCCAGCGCCGTCTGCAGGTCGGCCACTCGTCGGGTCTCCTCGCGACACGCGCGGCACTCCTCGAGGTGCGCCACCGGGGCCGTTTCGGCTCCTTCCGTCCAGACGATCCTCTGAATCTCTTCGCAGTTGGTCATGCTGTCTCCCGTTCGTCACCAGTTGCCCAATCCGGGAAGCGGCCGACGAGCTCGTCGCGCAACCGGCGCCGCGCGCGGTGCAATCGCACCTTCACGGCTCCCGGTGACACGCCGAGGATCTCGGCCGTCTCCTCACCCGACAGACCGTAGACGTCTCGCAGGACGACGACGCTCCGGTACACCTCAGGAAGTCGCTGCACCGATCGCTCCAGCTCTCCCCAGATCACACGTCCGACGGCGACGTCCTCCGAGGTGTCGGGGGCGGGATGGTCCATCTCCTCGACCTCCATCGGCGTCTCCCGTCGGCTCCGTTTCCGCATCTCCGTCATGCACACGTTGCTCACGATCTTGAACATCCAGGTGGGAAACGCCCCCACCTCACGAAAGCGCTTCAGGCCCCGCACCATCCGGATGTAGGCCTCCTGGGTCGCCTCGGCCGCGTCGTCCGGGTTGCCCATCAACCGCAGCGCAAGCGTGTAGGCCGCCCGGTACGACCCGGCGATCAGGTCCTCGAGGGCAGCTGGGTCGCCGCTCTGTGCGGCCCTGACCAGCTCCGGAGTTACGTCCACGTGGCGCTTTCGTTATTAGTCGTAAGACCTGGGGATCCGTCTTCAGGTTACAGATGTGTGACTGAGACAATCGTGGGATGGCGTGGGCGTGGGTACGGCCGGCCGACCGCAGGGTCTTGGAGGGCCGGCCCTTACTCGATCTCGGGACGGGAGACGCCCAGACGCTCAGCGCGCTCGTCGAGCCTCGGGGGCTCGTTGTGGGTGTCGATCGATCGTCCGAGGCTCTCGCCGCCGGGAAAGGACGGGGGTTCCGGCTCGTGGGAGCCGAGGCGCACGCTGTCCCGTTCGCGGCCGGCACGTTCGACACGGTGCTGGCCGGCGATCTCTTCCACCACGTGGACGATGAGCGTCTGAGCGAGGTGCTGGCTGAGGTGCGCCGCATCCTGCGGGACGGCGGGCGGCTCGTCGCCTGGTGGTACGAGGTCTCGGGCCGCCAGAGTCCTGATGCCCCGCGGTACCCGCGCCTCTTCGAGGAGGTCGCGAGAGCGGCGCGTGGTCTCCGGGTCGATCGGTTGGAGCTCGAGATGACGCTCGAGCCCGCCCCTCCGACCGTCGGACTCGTCGCGCAGCGTTAGTTCAGCGCGTTTCGCGGTGGAGCGTGTGTCGCCTGTCGTGTGGGCAGTACTTCTTCAGCTCGAGGCGGTCCTTGTGCTCTCGCTTGTTCTTCTGCGTGGAGTAATTGCGTCGCTTGCACTCGGTGCACTCCAACGTGATGATCACGCGCACATCGCTCTTGGCCAACTTGCCCCTCCTGTCGCTGTTACTAGGTTCGTAGCGGAGGGCGGACTCGAACCGCCGACCTCCCGATTATGAGCCGGGCGCTCTCGCCGACTGAGCTACTCCGCCAATGCCCGAAGGCCCAGTGGGGGGAGCAGGATTTGAACCTGCGAAGTCGAAGACACCTGGTTTACAGCCAGGCCCCGTTGGCCGCTTGGGTATCCCCCCGAAGCCTTCGCCTTCGGGTCCCATCAATAGTAACGGCCCCCTCCGAGCCTAAGCGGGCGCTGAGGTGAGGAGATCGACGAGCGAAGCGTCCTGCAGGGGGATCGATTCAGCGTCACACGCGAGCCCACCGAGATCGAGCTCGACGGGGTCGTCCAGGATCTGCAGCAACGTGACGTTCGGTCCTGTAGACGGCTCGTTCGAGCACGCGGGGAGGCGACGTCCGACGTCGATCTCGATGCGCTTGCGCTCCATCCAGTCGCCCGAAGAGGCTTCGGCCTCCGACAGCCATCCATCGACTACGGGCTTGGGGGGAACCGTTCCGCCCTCCCGCGTGACTTCCAGATGCACATGCGGCGCCCCGCCCTGGGCGTTGCCGGTGGTGCCGACGTACCCGAGAACCGAGCCCACCTCGACGCTCTGACCGACGACCAGACCCCACGCACGGCTGGAGAGATGAGCGAAGTAGTACTTCGTGCCGTCGTACACCCGCATCGTCACGGACTTTCCGCCCGGATAGGAGTCCGAGACGCTCGTGATGACGCCCGCGTCCGGGGACCGAACCGGCGTCCCGAGGGCGGCGAAGATGTCGAGTCCTCGGTGAAGGTGAGGTGTCGGCTTATACCGCGCGGCCAGCCAGTCATCGGAGTAGTGGGCGTAGCCGGCCACGGGGAAACGCCCCATGCCCTCGAGGAGGATCTGCTCGATGGGTAGACCCCATTCGGTCAAGGGCAGAAGCATCTCGACGAGCATGGAGGTGTTGCGAGACGGCGTCCGTTCGAGGAACGGGACCTCGAGGGTGGGTGGGGCGGTTGCCGAGGCCGTCGGGCTCGCCGGTGGGGCCGTCGGGGCCGGCAAACCCGGCGTCGTCGTCGGAGCCGGAGTGACCGGATCGGCGGCCGGCGCCGGTGGTTGGGTCGGAGCCAGCGGCGGTGAGGCAGGTGGCGCTGTGGACGGGGGTGCCGTGGTCGGCGCGGGAGGCGTGGACGTCTGCCCCCGGGCGGTGGGGGCCGAGAGAAAGGCCAGCGCCATCAGCACACCGCCCACAGCAGCGGTCTGGACGCACGCTACGGCGGCGAGGCGCCTCATCGAGCGCCCGCCGTGGACGTCACATCAACAACGTCTGCCCCTGAAACCACCAGGACACAGCTTCCGTGACTTGAGCCGGACGTGCCAATCCGCAGGCCAGAGGCCGGTCGCGGAGGGCGGAGCGGAGCTAGTCGCGCGTGGCGAGACCGCCGGAGGAAGGCAGGAACAGATAGCCGTCCAGCCGGAGGCGGATCAGCTCGGCCATGAGGCCGTTGGAGACGTGCGCGCGCCGGACGGGAGCCAGTTGCAGCCTGGGCAACAGGCCGACGGATCCCCCCACGGGATCCAGCAGTGTCAGCAGCATGGACGCGTCGAGGTCGGCTCGGCCGCCATCTGCGCCGGGTGCTCGTGCGCCGCCGAGCACGCCACGCTTCGACTCGATCTCGCGAACACGAGCGCGCACCCACCGCGGCGCAAGCTCGATCGCCTCGTCCAGCCAGCGGTCGACGGACGGCTTCGGTGGGATCGGCCCGCCGCGGTGGACCTCGAAGTGCAGGTGCGGCGGCCCGCCCTCGGCGTTGCCCGTGTCACCGACGTACCCGAGGACCGTCCCGACGCGCACGCGCTGGCCGATGAAGATCCCCTCGACACGCCCGGCCAGGTGTGCGTAGTAGTACTGCGTCCCGTCCGTTCCGCGCACCCATACGCCGATACCGCCGCCCGACGGGTTGTTCGTCAACCGCGAGACGACACCGTTGTCCGGTGAGCGAACGGGCGTCCCGAAGTCGGCCCACATGTCCAATCCCTTGTGCAAGTGCGGAACCGGCGTGTAGCGCGGATTCAGCCAGTCATCGCGGTACCAGACCACACCGGCGATGGGGAAGCGGCCCATGCCTTCGACGAGCACCTGCTCGAGCGGCAGGCCGTGGTTGGTGAGCGGCTCGAGCAGATCGACAAGCCGTCCCGTGTTCCTCGCGCGCGTTCGTGCGATGTTCGGGACCACCAGCTTCGGCCTGTCGAGCTCGGGCGGAAGCTCGTCGTTCTTCTTCTGATCGACGACGCCCGGCGACGCCGACAACGTCGGCTTCGGACGCGGCGTGTCGTTGGGATCCTCGGTCGGATCCGGGATGGGCGTGTCCTCTTCCGGTTCCGGGATGATCGTCGGGGATACGCTCGGAGGCGGCGTCGGGGTGGGCGCGGGCGTCCGCCGGGGTGTGGGCGTCGGCGTCGGCCGGGGGAAGATCTGCGCGACGCTCGTCGTCGCGAGGGTGAGCGCCAAGGCCAAGAGCACTACGACGTAACCGGTGAGGCGCAGTCTCGTGAAGCGAGTCTGGTTTCCCCTCACAGGTGCCCCTTACAGCTTGAGGACCAGCCGGGCGGTGTCTGCCAGCCTGGCGAACGGCTCCGGATACACGCCCAGCACGGTCACACCGACTAACGCCGCGGCCACAGCGATGGATATGGGTCGAGGAAAGCTTACGTCTCCCTCGTGCTCTGGATCTATCAAGTACATCACACGAATCACACCTATGTAGTAATACAGCGAGATCACGCTGTTCAGGACCATCGCGACGGCCAGAACCATGCCGAGCGTCGAGCTCGACTCGATAGCGGCCGTGAAGACGGCGAACTTGGCGAACCACCCGGCGAAGGGCGGGATCCCACCCAGCGAGATCATGAAGCACGCCAGCGCGAGCGCAGGCAGCGCCGCACGGCGGCCGAGCCCGGCGAGGTCGCGCACGAGAAGCGTGGGGTACTGCTTGGACAGCCCTATCGCCACCGCGAAGGCGCCGAGATTCATCACCGCGTAGACGAGGAGATAGATCACGAGTGACCGCACAACCGCCAGGTTCGACCCTTCCAGCTCACCGCCGTGCGGGACTATCAAAGCGATCGGGATGAGCATGTAGCCGGCGTGCCCGATGGACGAATACGCCAGAAGCCTGACGAGATGGCGCTGCCGCAGCGCGACGACGTTGCCGACGACCATCGTCGCGATGGCTATCCCGCCCAGGAGCGGTCCCCAGAAGTACGAGACCCACGGGAATCCGACAACGAGGATGATCAGCAGCCCGACGAAGCCCGCTGCTTTCGAAGCCACGGAGAGGAAGGCCGCGAGCGGCGTCGGTGATCCCTCGTACGTGTCGGGAGCCCAGAAGTGGAAGGGGACGGCCGACACCTTGAAGCCGAAGGCCGCGACGATGAACACCAGTCCGATGAGGAGGATGGGATCGGCCGTGTTCACTGCGGAGAACCGGGAGCCGATCTCGGCGAGCGCGGTCGTCTCCGTCAACCCGTAGACGAGTGAGATGCCGTACACGAACAGGCCCGCGGAAAGCACGCCGAAGATGAAGAACTTCAACGCCGCTTCGTTCGATCGCGGGTTTAGCTTCCGTAGCCCGGCTATGACGAAGGCGGGCACCGAGACCAGCTCGAGAGCGATGAACAGCATCAGCAGGTCACGGCTCGAGGGCATCAGGACGGTTCCCAGCACCGAGCAGAGAAGGAGGAAGACGAACTCCCCTTCGTAGCGATGTCCGCGCATCGGCGGGATCGAGACCCAGATGACGTAGGCGGCGACGGCGAGGAAGAACAGCTTGAGGACGACGGCGAAGTCGTCCAGGACGAACATCCCGCTGAGCGTCTCGCGCGGGCCCTCGTTGAGCAGCGGGAGGGTGGCGACGAACGCCAGCGCAACGGCGGCCAAGCCGATCCACGCGCTGAAGACGCGTGCGCGACCACGGAGCCCGAGATCGACGAGGAGGACCACGCACGCCGCAGCGGTGAGGATGATCTCCGGCGCGAGGGCCCCGTAGTCGACAGTCATTCGCTCATCCCCCGAAGATGCGAGCCACCGCCTCGACGGCGGGTGACGTCACGTCGAGAAGCAGTGGCGGGTAGACGCCGACGGCGAGGATGAGGACGAGGAGCGGCGCCCATGCCACTCCCTCGAGGGCCACGACGTCCTTGAAGGAATGGCCTTCCCATTCCTCCTTCGGCCGGCCGAGGTTCACGCGCTGCAGCAGCCACAGGAAGTAGCCGGCCGTCAGCAGCGTCCCGACGACGCCGACGGCCGCGAGGACCCGATAGAAGCCGGTCATCTGTGACAGCACCTCCGCGGGGTTGAAGGCACCAACGAGGGACAGGAACTCACCCCAGAAACCCGCCAGGCCGGGAAGGCCGAGCGAGGCTATCGACGAGTAGGCCAACAGCCCAGCCAACCACGGCGTCATCATCGCGAGCCCGCCGAGGCGAGAGATCTCGCGCGTGTGGTAGCGCTCGTGGATCGAGCCGGCCAGGAAGAAGAGCATGCCGGTGATCAGTCCGTGGACGACCATCGCCACCACCGCGCCGTTGATGCCACGGTCGGTGAGCGAGGCGATGCCGAGCATGACGAAGCCCATGTGCCCCACCGACGAGAAAGCGATGAGACGCTTCATGTCCGTTTGCGCGAGACAGGCAAGCGACGCGTAGATGATCGCGATCACCGCAAGGACGCCGATGAACGGCGCCCACTTCTCGGCCGCGTCCGGAAGGACCGGAAGCGAGATCCGGACGAAGGCATACGTCCCCATCTTCAGGAGGATGGCGGCCAGCACGACCGAGCCGACCGTCGGTGCCTCGGTATGGGCGTCCGGGAGCCAGGTGTGGAACGGCCACATCGGGACCTTGATCGCGAAGCCGAGCGCGAGCCCCGCGAAGACGAGGTGGCCGAACAGAGGCGACCAGGCTCCCATCTGGCCGAGCTCGGCCAGCCGAACGATGTCGAAGGTGTGCACGATGCCCGGCCCGGGCTGGATGTCGGAGCGCAGGTACAGCGCGATGAACCCGAGCAGCATGAAGATCGAGCCGTACAGCGTGTACAGGAAGAACTTGATGGCGGCGTATTCGCGACGCTCCGGGCTCCCCCACACGGCGATGAGGAAGTACATCGGAACGAGCACGAGCTCCCAGAAGATGAAGAAGAGAACGAGATCGAGCGAGATGAACGTCCCGGCCATGCCCGTCGTGAGCAGGAGTAGTAGCGACAGGAAGGCCCGCGGGTTGCGCGGCTCGGGAAGGAACTGCATCGAGTAGACGACGCACAGGAACGTCACGAGGAACGTCAGGACGAACAGCGGTAAGGAGATGCCGTCCACACCGACGTGGTACCGCGCGCCGATCGTCGGGATCCAGCTCGCATCGACCTCGAATTGCATCGTGGCCGACGAGTACACGAACCGCAGCGCGACGCCTATCGCGACGACGAGCGGGAGTCCGCTGAACAGGCCGGCGAGGAAGAACGTCGTGCGCTCGTTCCCCTTCGGGGCGCCCATGATGACTATCGCGCCGACGAGTGGTAGGAAGACGGCCGCCGAGACCGCCCACGTTTCGAACCCGTTCATCCCATCCCTCCCCGGAAGAAGAGCACGGCCGCGACGACGATGAGTCCCGCGAAGAGTCCAGTTGCGTAGCGCTGCACGTTGCCCGTCTGCGTTCTTCGCAAACCGAAGCTGAGCTTGTCGGTGATCCAGGCGACGCCGTTGACGACTCCGTCCACGCCGCGCTCGTCGACCTTTCGGGTGACCCGCCCGGCCAGGACGGTGCCCGACCCGGCGGCGTTGACCGCGCCG
>JBOGXL010000436.1:0-4974 GCA_050694575.1 Actinomycetota bacterium
GGTCAGGCTTCCCCGCGGCACCCGGAAGATTCCGCTACCGTTGCTCCCTCCCGGGTCTGGCGGGGTTCACGGGCCTTCCGTCGCGCGGGACCCGACCGGCGCTCGAGCCACACGAAACGCGGCACGACTATACGACGGTGAGGGTGACCGGGACGTTGCCTCGGGTCGCGTTGGAGTACGGACAGACCTTGTGTGCATTGGCCACCAGGGTCTCGGCCACTGAACGCTCGACGTCCGGGAGCTCGGCCTCCAGCTCGACCTCGATGTTGAAGCCGCCCTCCTCGTTCATCCCCAGTCCGACCCGCGCCGTGATCGCCGACTCGCTCACGTCCACCTTCTCCCGGCGGGCGACCACCTTGAGCGCGCTGTGGAAACAAGCGGCGAACCCGGCGGCGAAGAGCTGCTCGGGGTTCGTCGCTCCGCCGTGCCCGCCGAGCTCCTTGGGTACCGCCAGAGTCACGTCGAGGATGCCGTCGTCGGTGGACGCACGGCCCTCGCGTCCTCCCCATGCGGTGGCCTCGGCCGTGTACAGGATCTGCATGCCCTCCCCCTTTACTCTTGCGCGCTCCCGCGCGCTCCCATTCTTATCGGGGGGCCGCCGTGCTCCGCACGGCAGCTCCGCTTCGCTTCGCCGCCCCCCGAACCCCCCGAGCGGAGGAGGTGGGATTCGAACCCACGAAGGGAGTCTCCTCCCCAACACGCTCTCCAGGCGTGCGCACTAGGCCGGGCTATGCGACTCCTCCGAAGCAATACATCGTAGCGACGGGAGGTTAGATGGCCCGGTCCTTCCCCTCCCAATACGGATCACGCAGCAGACGCTTCTGAAGCTTGCCCGTCGGCGTGCGCGGGAAGTCCTCGAGGAAATCCCACGAGCGCGGGTTCTTGTACCCGGCGAGCTTCTCCTTCGCGAACTTGCGGAGCTCGGCCTCGACGTCGGCCGTCTGCGCGACGCCGGGAGCGAGCTGCACGGCCACCTTCACCTCTTCGCCGAACTCGTCGTTGGGGACGCCGAAGGCGGCCACATCGGCGACGGCCGGATGGGTGATGAGCACCGATTCGATCTCCGCGGGGTAGATGTTCACCCCACCCGACACGATCATGTCGATCTTGCGGTCTGACAAGAAGAGATAGCCGTCCCCATCGAGGTAGCCGACGTCGCCGTAGGTGTAGACGCCCGGCTCCCGGTGAACGCCCTTCGTCTTCTCCGGATCGCCGGAGTACTCGAAGTCGACGCCTATCAAGCTCTTGAACCACACCTGCCCGACGTCACCCGTGCCGAGCTCGTTGCCGCTCTCGTCCAGGATCAGGATCTGACACGTCGGCAGCGGCTTGCCTACCGTGCCCGGCTTGCGCAGCCATTCCTCCGAGCTCACGAACGTCCCCGACCCGAAGCCTTCGGACGCGCCGTAGTACTCGGACAGCACAGGCCCCCACCAGTCGATGATCTGGCGCTTGACGTCGGGCGCGATAGGCGCACCCGTGTGCCATACGTTCCGCAACGAAGAGAGGTCGTACTTCTTCTTCGTGTCCTCGTCCAGCTTCAAGAACCGGACGAAGTGCGTCGGGACGAAGTACGCCTGCTCGATCTTCTCGTCCTGCATGAGCAGCAGGCTGTCGACGGGGTCGAACTTGCGGCGGAGGACTAACGATCCGCCGAGCGCCGCGGCCAGCGCCGCCGCGGCGTACGGACCGGCGTGGTACAGCGGCGAGTTGATGAACGTCTTCGCATCGGCTTCGATGCCGATGAGGTTGCCGAGCCCCTGGATGGCCGCGATGAGGTTCTCCATCGGTTGTCCCGGTCGCAGCGCGGTCGAGCGAACACCTTTCGGCTTCCCCGTTGTGCCCGACGTGTAGAACATGTTGCCGCCGCCCGACTGATCGGCCGGCTCTTGTGGAGACGACCCCTCGAGGAGCTCCTCGTAGTCGACCCAACCCTCGGCCCTCGCCCCCGAGAGCAGGACCTTCACGTCGATCCCGCCGGCGGCCTTGGCCGCCGCTTCGGCGACCTCGAGAAGGTCGCCCTCCGTCACCAGGGCCTTGGCCCCCGAGTCCGACAAGATGTAGGCCACCTCGTCCCCCACGAAGTGCCAATTGACCGGGACGATGATCCATCCGCCGTGTGAGCACGCGGCGTTGAGCTCGAGGTACTCGTGGCGGTTCCCCGACAGGATCGCGATGGGATCGCCGACCTGAAGTCCCAATGAGCGAAGGCCGTGGACAAGCCGGTTGACCCTCTCGTTCTCCTCCCGCCACGTCCAGGAACCGAGCTCATCGGAGATCGCGAGCTCGTCGGGCTTTCGTTCGAGCATCGTGGCCGCTAGTTGCACACGTCCTCCCCAGGGTCGACGGCGAAGTCAACAGTAAACTGCTCAGCGGAGGAGTACCGAAGCGGCCGAACGGGCGCGCCTCGAAAGCGCGTGAGCCCTCACGGGTTCCGTGGGTTCAAATCCCACCTCCTCCGCTGCGCATCGACGAAGGAGGGACCCATCACCGCCATCGTGCAGGAACGGATCGCGCTGGCCATCGCTTCGCTCGTCCTGGTGGTGGGAGCGGTGGCCTCCGCCGTCGGCGTCGGCAGTGAGGACGACGCTCCCCTGGCGCTGGCTACGACGGCCCCGGCCACCCTCGCGCCGACGACGGCACCGTCCCCCACCGGTTCACCGGCGGCTACGCCCTCGGCCCAGGCCAGCCCGACGGTCGCCCCGACGGCCGCGCCGACGGGCGGGCTCGCCGCCGCCGTCCCTCCGAAGCCCGGCACCTACCGGTACCGCGAGGTGTCGGAGGCAGACACGACTCAGGAGACCCTGCGCATCACCGACAAGGGAGCGGGTCGCCAGACCGAGGAGGACGGCGAGGTAACGAGCGAGGTCGCCTGGCGCGACGACGGCAAGTACATCCTCGAAACGACCTTCACCGCTCAGCAGGGCGGGTTCCGGTGCGACTGGGATCCCGACGTGATCGAGTACAAGCTGCCGCTGGCCCCCGGGACGACGTGGCGCGTGCAGAACTCGTGCGCGGTGGCGCAAGGGTTCACCATCGAGATCGACTCCACGTCGCGCGTCACCGGATCCGAGAAGACGAGCGCCGCCGGACAGACCGTCGACACCTGGGTGATCCACTCGGAAGGCACGCTCACCTTCCGGACACCCCAAGGTTCGTCGAAGCAGACCATCACGGCGGACGACAGGTTCTCACCCGTTCACGGGCTGTCCGTCCGGTTGAGTGAAACGGTCAGCGGGCCCGACCCGGCGACGGGCGAGAACGTCAACGAGTCGTCCACCCGGGAGCTGCTCAACCTCACTCCCGCGTAGGACGTCTGTACCGCTACGGCCGCAGGACGTACAAGACGTTGAACGGGTTGTCGATGGGCGCCCGGTCGACGCTCGAGAATCCCGCCGCCGCCGCGAGCTCGCGCATCTTCTTCTCGTGGAGGCCGAGGGTGCCGAGCCCCGCACCGCCCTGCGCGAGCGACGTGGTCATGCAATAGAACACGCTCGCGCCGAACATCATGGTCGCCAGAGGCCCGACGTTGTCTTCGGGCTTGTCCGAGCAGTTGATGTCCAAACACAGGTAGTACCCGCCGGGACGAAGCGCGTCGTGGATCGCCGTCAACAGACCGGCAGGATCCGCGGAGTCGTGGATCACGTCGAACGTCGTGACGACGTCGTAGGTGTCACCGAGACCCTGCGCGCCGTCGACAACGGAGAACCGGATCTTCTCGCCGACACCTGCCGCCGCCGCGGCTGCCTTCGCTCGTTCGACCTGCGTCGGGAAGTTGTCGTAACCGATGTAGCGCGAGTTGGGATAGGCCTGCGCGAGCTTGATGAGAGCCCGCCCGGCCCCACAACCGACGTCGGCGACGTCGACACCGCGTTCCAACGCCGCCTGCACCTCCGGAACCGCCGGGATCCACACGGGCACGAGGAGGTTCTCGAACCAGCTCGCCGTTCCACGCTCGAGACCCGACCAATGCATGTCGCCGTACGCCGATTGCGGCACTCCGCCACCGTTGCGAAACGCGTCGAGCAGCGGCTCGATCACGCCGGACATCCCCGTGATCTGCTCGTAGAAGCCGCCGAAGAACATCGGCCCGGCCTCCTGCGCGAGAACCGGCGCGTGCTCGAGAGGAAGCGTGTACCGCTGCGTCTCGGGGTCGTAGGAGAAATATCCGGCCGAGGCCATCGCACCCAGCCACTCCCGCGCGTAGCGCTCGTTGAGACCGGCTCGTTGCGCGAGCTCGTCGCTCGTCGCAGGACCGTGCGCGGCAAGGTCCTTGAACAAGCCGAGCCTGTCGCCGATGGCGCACTGCAGGACGGTCATCGCGCCGGCCATGTCGGTGAGGGCCTTGCCGAGGAACTCCCCCACCTTCGCCTCGTCCACCGCTGGTGCGTCCGTCGTCACCTTGGCCCCCCTTCGACGTCGATCGGACCGCAGCCTACTTCGCGGCCCGTCAGGCGAGCCGAAGATCCTCGAACAGACCTTGGAGCGGACGCGCGCACTCCTCGGCGAGCACGCCCCTGCGGACCTCGACGCGATGGTTGAGCCGAGGATCCTCGGCGACGTTGTACAGCGAGCCGGCCGCACCGGCGCGCGGGTTCCACGCACCGAACACGAGGCGCGCGATCCGGTGGGCGACGATCGCCCCTGCACACATCGCGCACGGCTCGACGGTCACGAAGAGCTCGCAACCCTCCAGACGCCAGTCGCCGAGCCGTTCGGCCCCCGAGCGCAGTGCGAGCATCTCGGCGTGAGCGGTCGCGTCACGCACGAGCTCGCGGGTGTTGTGAGCCTTCGCCACGACCTCATCGCCCCGGACGAGGACCGCGCCCACCGGGACGTCGCCGTGCTCGAGGGCGACCACGGCTTCATCCAGAGCCATCCGGACGAACCGCTCGTCGCGCTCCATGCCCGCGTAGCGTACGCGGTTGACCCGAGACAATCTGAGGGCTAGTGTCTCATCGAGACGATGACCGA
>JBOGXL010000437.1:0-3037 GCA_050694575.1 Actinomycetota bacterium
TCCTAAAGGAGGTCGAGCCCGCGGAGATCGCGAAGGCACTGCGGCAGATCCAAGAGGGTCACTCGCTGCTTTCGCCCGCCGTCGCTTCGAAGCTCGTTTCGGAGTTCGCCGCGATCTCGAAGCGCACGGACGAACGCGCGATGCGTCCGACGCTCACCAGTCGGGAGCTCGAGGTGCTGCGCCTTGCCGCCGACGGGCTGACGAACCGTCAGATCGGACGGCGGTTGCAGATCTCGGAGAACACTGTGAAGAACCACATCCGCAACATCCTCGAGAAGCTGCACCTGCACTCGCGGATGGAAGCCGTGCTCTACGCGGTCCGAGAGGACCTCATCGACCTCGAGCGGGGCAAAGAGACGACCTGAGCCCCGGGCGCGTGAGAACGCTCATCCCTCGTTACCATGGGGGCCGGCCCCTCCACCCGGCGTAGGAGAAGTCCTTGAGCGTCCTCGTCAAGCTGCTGAACACAGGTCAGAAGCGCAAGGTCAAGCGCCTGGCCGGAGTCGCTGAAGCGGTCAACGATCTCGAGCCGACGCACGCCTCGCTCACCGACGCCGAGCTCCGAGGGAAGACCGATGAGTTCCGCCGGCGGTTGGCCGACGGCGAAGAGCTCGACGATCTGCTGCCCGAGGCCTTCGCAGCCGTCCGCGAAGCGGCGAAGCGCACGATCGGTCAGCGCCACTTCGACGTCCAGCTGATCGGCGGCGCCGTCCTGCACACCGGAAAGATCGCGGAGATGAGAACGGGTGAAGGAAAGACCCTCGTCGCGACACTGCCGGCTTACCTGAACGCGCTGCCCGGCCACAACGTCCACATCGTCACGGTTAACGACTACCTCGCCCGTTTCCACGCCGAGTGGATGGGACGCATCTACCGTTTCCTTGGCCTGAAGGTCGGTGCGATCCAGCAGCAGATGAATCCGGCCGAACGCCAGCCGATCTACGCCGGCGACATCGTGTACGGGACGAACTCCGAGTTCGGATTCGATTACCTGCGTGACAACATGGCCTGGTCGAGGGGCGACCAGGTCCAGCGCGGATACCACTTCGCCGTCGTCGACGAGGTCGACTCGATCCTCATCGACGAGGCCCGGACTCCGCTGATCATCTCGGGAGCGGCCGAGGAGTCCGCCAAGTGGTACTACCAGTTCGCTTCGATCTCGCGGAAGCTGATGCCGGAGCGCGACTACGAGGTGGACGAGGCGAAGCGCACCATCTCCGTCACGGAAGAGGGTGTCCACCGCGTCGAAGAGTCGCTCGGCATCGAGAACCTCTACGACCTCCAGCAGGCGCCGCTCGTGCACTACCTACAGGCCGCGGTGAAGGCCAAAGAGCTGTACCGGCGCGACCAGGAGTACGTCGTCAAGGACGGCGAGGTCGTCATCGTCGATGAGTTCACAGGCCGGCTCATGCCGAGCCGCCGCTGGACCGACGGTATCCATCAGTCGGTCGAGGCGAAGGAGGGCGTCCGGATCCGCGAGGAGCAGCAGACCCTCGCGACCATCACGATCCAGAACTACTTCCGCCTGTACGACAAGCTCTCCGGCATGACCGGTACTGCATTGACCGAATCGCAGGAGTTCGACCACATCTACCAGCTCGAGGTCGTCGAGATCCCGACGAACCAGCCGATGATCCGAGCCGATCGCAACGACCTCATCTACAAGACAGAGGACGCGAAGTACAGGGCCATCGCCGACGACGTGAAGGAACGGAACGAGAAGGGCCAGCCGATCCTCATCGGAACGGTCTCCGTCGAGAAGAACGAGCGCCTGTCGCGCCTCCTGGACCGCAACGGCATCCCGCACCAACTGCTGAACGCGAAGCATCACGAGAAGGAAGGGATGATCATCGCGCAGGCCGGTCACGCGGGCGCCGTCACGGTGGCGACCAACATGGCGGGCCGAGGTGTCGACATCATCCTCGGCGGAAACACCGAGTTCGAAGGCAAGCAGGAAGCTCTCGCGCAGGGACTCGAGCCGGAGACGGCTGAGTTCGACCAGTTCGTCCGGGACTACGAGCGGAGCAAGAAAGCCGGGTGGGAGCCCGAGCACGCTCGCGTCGTCGAGCTCGGCGGTCTCTACGTCATCGGGACCGAGCGGCACGAAGCCCGGCGCATCGACAACCAGCTGCGTGGTAGGTCGGGCAGGCAAGGAGACCCGGGTGAGTCCCGTTTCTACCTGTCGCTTGACGACGAGCTCATGCGGTTGTTCGCCGGTGACCGGCTCGCCCGGATCATGGAGAGGCTGAAGCTCCCCGACGACGTCCCGATCGAGGCGAAGCTCGTCACACGCTCGATCGAGCGGGCGCAGACCAACGTCGAGCAGCAGAACTTCGAGATGCGGAAGAACGTCCTGAAGTACGACGACGTTCTCAACACCCAGCGGAAGGTGATCTACGAGGAGCGCAACAAGATTCTCGAAGGGGAAGACTTCGCCGGCCAAGCCAACGAGATGGTCGAGGACGTCATCCTCGGCACCGTCGACACCTTCGCCAACCCGGAAGTGCTCCCGGAGGAGTGGGATCTGTCCGGGCTCATCGTCGCCATCGAGGAGGTGTATCCGACCAAGCTCCGCAAGGAGGACCTCGAAGGTCGCGAGTACGAAGAGGTGCGCGAGGCGGTTCTGCGCGACACGGCCGAGGCCTATGCCGCCAAGGAGGCCGAGCTGGGGACCGAGGGTCTGCGGCAGGCCGAACGCCTCGTCCTCCTGAACGTCCTCGATGCCGCCTGGCGCGACCACCTCTACGAGATGGACTATCTCCGGGAGGGCATCGGGTTGCGCGCCATGGCGCAGCGCGATCCGCTCGTCGAGTACCAGCGCGAGGGCTTTCTTCTCTTCGAAGCGATGATGGACGGGATCAAGGAAGAGTCCGTCGGCTACATCTTCAACGTCGAGGTCCAGGTCCAGCCGCCGGCGGACGCGATGGCCGGGCAGGCGCTCGAGCCCGTCTCGGTCAGCGACATGGTCGGCTCGCTGTCGTCGGCGACGCCGCAGGATGCAGCGACCGACGGAGCGGGCGAGCGTGGCGTCCAGGAC
>JBOGXL010000438.1:0-2221 GCA_050694575.1 Actinomycetota bacterium
TCGACTCCTACCTCCTCGCCGAATGCATCGCCGAGGCGGGCGTCCCGAACGGCGTGATCAACGTCGTCCAGGCCGGACGCGAGGTCGGCGAGTACCTCGTCACGCACCCGGACATCGACAAGGTCGCCTTCACGGGGAGCACACCGGTAGGGCGTCACATAGCCGCGGTGTGTGGTGAGCGACTGCGCCGGTTCACCCTCGAGCTCGGCGGCAAGTCGGCGGCCATCATCCTCGACGACGCGCCCATCGAGACCGCGATCCCCGGACTGCTGCCCGCCGCGATGATGAACAACGGCCAGGCGTGCGTCGCGCAGACGCGCATCCTCGCCTCGCGCGAGCGCTACAACGAGGTCGTCGACGCTCTCGTCGAGCAGGTGAAGGCCCTGAAGACCGGAGACCCGGCCGACCCGACGGTCAACATCGGTCCGCTGGTGGCCAAGCGTCAGCAGGACCGCGTGATGGGCTACATCGAGGCCGGTCAGGACGAGGGCGCGAAGGTCGCGACAGGCGGTGGGCGTCCCTTCGACAAGGGCTGGTACGTCGAGCCGACCGTGTTCGTCGACGTCGACAACAAGATGAAGATCGCGCAGGAAGAGATCTTCGGGCCCGTGATCGCGGTGATCCCCTACGACGACGTCCAGAACGCCATAGACATCGCCAACGACTCGCAGTACGGCCTGTCGGGAACGGTCTGGAGCTCGGACACCGACCGCGCTCTCGAGATCGCGAAGCAGATCCGCACCGGGACGCTCTCGATCAACGGCTTCATGCTCGACTTCAGCTGCCCCTTCGGCGGCTTCAAGTCCTCGGGCATGGGACGGGAGCTCGGCCCGGAGGGTCTCGAGCACTACCTCGAGCTCAAGACGATCAGCTTCCCGAGCGGTCGCACGGAAGCCGTCGGCGGCTGAGGTGACCTCGACGGCCACGGGCGTCCGCGAGGACGTCCGCGCCTGGCTGGACGCCAACTGGGATCCCGAGCGTCCGCTCGCCGAGTGGCGCGAGATCCTCGTCGAGTCGGGTTGGGGCTGTCCGACGTGGCCCGTCGAGTGGCACGGACGAGGGCTGGAGCGCGAACAGGGTGCCGCGATCGGCGATGAGTTCAGCAGCGCAGGCGCGGTCGGACCCGCGATCGGCGTCGGGATGGGACTCGCCGCGCCGACGATCCTGGACCACGGCTCCGACGATCTGAAGAAGCGATTCCTGCGCTCTGCCGTCACCGGTGAGCACAAGTGGTGCCAGCTCTTCTCCGAGCCCGGGTCGGGCTCTGATCTCGCCGGGCTCTCGACTCACGCCGAGCGCGCCGGCGACGAGTGGATCGTTAACGGACAGAAGGTCTGGAACACGGGTGCGCGCACCGCCGACTACGGCCTGCTGATGGCGCGCACCGATTGGGACGTCCCCAAGCATCGCGGCATCACCTACTTCGTCCTGCCGATGAAGCAGACCGGCGTCGAGGTACGACCGATCGTGCAGATGAACGGCTACCAGAGCTTCAACGAGGTCTTCATGTCCGATGCGCGCGTCCCGGCCGATAACGTCGTCGGCGACCTCAACGACGGCTGGCGCGTGGGCCTCACGACGCTCGCGTACGAGCGCGTCGGGATCGGCAACATCTTCTCGGCCCCCAACCTCGGCAACGCTTCGGGACGGACGGCTCGCGAGGCGGCCGAGGAAGCGGCCGCCTACCTGAAGACCTACGTCTGGTATCCGTCCCGCATGGGTCGTCCGGATCTGTTGATCGGGCACGCGCGATCCGCCGGACGATCTGAGGATCCGCGTATCCGGCAACGGATCGCGTACGTGCAGTCGCTCGTTCGGATCGACCAATGGACGAAGGACCGCGCTCGGGCGGCGCGGGCCGCGGGACGGGCGCCGGGCCCGCAAGGATCGATCGCCAAGCTCGTCCTGTCGCACATCGCGCGATCGGCGGCCGATGCGCACGGCGCGATCGCAGGTCTGTCCGGACTCGTAACCGACGACGACGGGGCGTTGGGCGGGACGGTCGCGGAGATCACGCTTTCGTTCCCGGCTCAGTCGATCGCGGGGGGAACCGACGAGATCCAGCTCAACATCCTGGCCGAGCGCGTCCTGGGACTCCCGAAGGAGCCGCAGGTCGATACCGAGGTGCCCTTCCGTCAGGTGAAGCGCAGCTAGGCGAAGAGCTCCCGCTGCATGCGCAACGGGTCGCCGGTGACCTTCGAAGGGTCGTCAAAGACCATCA
>JBOGXL010000439.1:0-2434 GCA_050694575.1 Actinomycetota bacterium
GCGGACTAAAGAGCTTCGGGCACCCCGTCGGCGCCACGGGCCTGCGGATGATCTTCGAGTGCTGGCTGCAGCTGCGCGGCGAGGCGCCCGTCGAGCGTCAGATCCAGACGGACAGAACGCTCGCGCTCACACAGAACCTCGGCGGCTATCCCGGTGAGATGGTGTCGTTCGTGTCGATCCTCGGTACTGAGCTGAGTTGATCCCGGGCGTCGTCAAGGAGGCCGGCAAGCGCTTCCGCGACCATGTAGCGCTCGTCGCGCCCGACGGTTACGAGGTCACCTACCTCGACCTCTATCGCCGCAGCGAAGAGGTGGCGGCGGGCCTGCTCGAGCGAGGCGTCGGTCCCGGCAGCGTCGTCTCGCTCGTGCTGAGCTCGTCCCCCGACTATGTCGTGGCGTATCTCGCGGCCGCGCGCGTCGGCGCGATCACCGCGGGCGTGAACCCGCGGCTCGGCCCCCAGGAACGCGCTCGCATCATCGATCGCGCACAACCCAAGCTCGTCATAGCGACCGACGACCTCACGGAAGGGATCCCAGGTGACGTCGACACCCAGACGATCGAGCTCGCGACCAACGCCGACGGGATCCTACCGGCGTTGCGCGGCGACAAGCAGGCGCCGCGGTTCCGTCTGGATCCCGAACGCCCGGTCGCCATCGTCTTCACCTCGGGGACGACGGGGGAGCCCAAGGGCGCGCTCTTCCGGAACCGCCAGCTCGCGGCCGTCACGATGTTCGACACCGGCGGCAACTGGGGCGGCGGGGGGCCGATGCTCATCTCGACCGAGCTCGCCCACGTGGGGTTCATGACGAAGCTGCCGTGGTACCTGCGGACGGGCGCCCGCATGCACATGCTTCGCCGCTGGCGCGCAGCCGACGCGTTGAGGCTGATCGCGGACCACCACATGCCGTCGGTCGGCGGCATCGGTGCGCAGATCGCGCTTATGCTTCGGCTCCCCGACTTCGACGGCTACGACGTCTCGGCGGTGAAGGCGCTCATCGTCGGCGGCGCGCGCTCGTCGCCACAGCTCATCGAGGAAGCGAAGCGACGCTTCCAGGCGGCGTACTCCGTCCGGTACTCCTCGACGGAGTCCGGCGGCGTCGGGACGCTCACCGCCTACGACGCGCCCGAGGAAGAAGCGCTCCTCACCGTCGGACGTCCTCGGGAGGGCATCGACCTGGCCATCCGGGACGAACACGGACGGCCGCTTCCAGACGGCGAGGTCGGCGAGGTCACGCTACGGTCGCCCGCGGTCATGTCGGAGTACTGGAACGATCCGGAAACGACGGAGAAGACGCTGCGCGATGGATGGCTCCACACGCAGGACCTCGGGTACATCGACCCAACGGGTTGCTTGCGCCTTGCCGGACGGAGCAAGGAGATGTTCATCCGCGGCGGGTACAACGTCTTTCCCCTGGAAGTCGAGGCTGTGCTAGCGGCTCATCCGGCCGTGGCCGAGGTGGCCGTCGTGCCCCGCGAAGACGACGTCATGGGTGAGATCGGTGTCGCCGTCGTCGTCCCGACGTCCGGTCACGAAGCGCCTACGCTCGACGAGCTGCGCAGCTTCGCCGCGAACGGTCTGGCCGCGTACAAGCTCCCCGAAGCCATCAAGATCATCGACGCGCTACCGCTCACCGACTTCCACAAAGTCGACCGGGTGCGCTTGCAAAGGGAAGCGACGACGACCTGACGGGTCGTCAGAGAAGTGACATCATGGTCCACTCTTGGGGAGGGACGGCGGAGTGAGGCGCAGTAGCCGAGCACGAGCTCTCGCTGCGCTGTTCGCCGTGCTCGCACTTCTGACCGGCGGCTGTGGATCTCGCCTGTCGACAGAGGAGCGAGCCGAAGCGATCGCGGCCGTCTCCGGCGGGGAAGCCACCGGCGGCGGAACGGCCACGGGCGGGACGAACGTCGGCGCGGGCGCGGTCGATGGCGGGACGGCCGGGGGTTCAGACGGGAGCGGAGGTGCCGCAGGCGGCGGCGGTGATACAGGTTCGGGAGGTGGAGGCGCGGTAGCCGGGGCAGCTTCGTGCGCCAAGGCCACGAGGGGCACCGATACCGGCGTCACGGCGAGCGAGATCACCGTCGCGACCTTGGCCGACATCAGCGGCGTCCAGCCCGGCCTCTTCCAATCGGCCCACCAAGCGGCGCGTGCAGCCACCGCCTATATCAACAGCGTCGGTGGGATCTGCGGGCGGGAGCTCAGGTCGCTCCCGCTCGACAGCAAGACGGACTCCGGCGGCAACCGCTCGGCGATGCTCGAGGCGTGCGACAAGGCCTTCGCCGTCGTCGGCTCGATGTCCGCCTTCGACGACGGCAGTGCCAAGCCCGGGCAGGACTGCGGCATACCCGACATGACGGCCATCACGACGAACGCCGCCAAGTACGACTCCTCGAACACGTTCCCGATCTACCCGAACAGCTCTCAGGCCACGGC
>JBOGXL010000440.1:0-1704 GCA_050694575.1 Actinomycetota bacterium
TGCACCCAGCGATGCGGTCACCGGGAGACTCGAGACCTTCCAGAGCGCGCTCCGCCAAGGCGTCACGAGCGGAGCCCTCAGGCCGGCCGAGCGCGTCGACGTGACGCGATGCCGCCGGACCGATGCCGGCGATCAGGGCTGACGCCCGGCCTATGTGGCCGTCGTATCCCGGCGGATGCGGATGACGACGAGCGAAGCACCCGCGACCGCGATGACTCCGGTAAGAGCGGCCAGGGCTATCTCGAGGCCGCTGATGCCGTCGTCCGGCGGCCCGGCCTGACGATCGCCGGCGACGCTGACCAGGCGCTTGTCGGAGAAGGGGCCGTCGGGCCCGGGTGTGCGGACGGGCTCGGCGGTGGCGGCCCCCACGACTGGCGCCGTGCTCGTAGGCGCCGGAGTGGCCTTCGGAGGTGTAGCGGTCGGGCGCGATGTCGGTTCGGGCTGAGCGGTCTGGAAGCCGATGTCCAGGAATCGGGTTGAGGCCTCGACCCTGAAGCCTGCGTTCGGCCCGGAGAAGTTCCTCACGCAGAGGTAGTAGATCCCGTTCGCGGGGCTTCCGAGCTGGACGAGCTCGGGCATGGCCGAGCTCGCCGAGCTGCTGATGAGCTCGCCGGCCTCGTCGAAGAGATAGATATCGACGTCGTTGGCTTCCGGCGCCTCCCAGAACACGCGCATCTGGACGAGGTGGCCGAACTCCCGCGCGAACTCGAACGTGATCGGGATGCTGACGTCGGAGGGCAGCAGGTTGCAATCGCTCAAGGTAGGGTCCGAGACCTGCGCGCTCGGATTCTGTCCCGGGATCGGCGGGTAGTCCTTCTTCACGCTCGGCGTCGCGTTCGAGAGCGTGAAGCCCTCGCCCTCGATAGCCAGTACCGATCCCCACGCGGTCAGGAGGCCGCACAGCACGACGGCGGCCGGCAGGACGCGGCGGTGAGAGCGACGACCGATCAACGTTGGCGGATCGAACCGCCGAAGGCGGTGCATGGGTCGGCTCTGTCGCGGAAGGCGTCGTCTCCGCCTTCCCAGTTGCCGGCCAGGAATCGACGTCCTTCACGGACCATCCGCCAGCAGCCGGGCTGGTTGCTGGTTGCCGTGCGTCCGTTGGTGTCCCACCACTGCTCGGCGCCGTCCTTCGTGGATGTGTAGTCGTCCGGGTCGAAGTAGAACGCGGGAGTGAAGGGGTCGGTGCTGGCGCGCTCGGGGATGGCGTGGAATCCCTTGTTCACCGACGCGGGCGTCAGCCTGGGGCCGGCCACCTGGATGCCCTGGAAGAGCTGGAAGACATCGCGATACTGATCGCGCGCGAAGACTCCGCCGAAGTCGTCACCGCTCGGGTAGCCCTCCTTGTAGGCGCGGTATCCGGGCGAGTCCTCCAGCCGGTTTATCCGCACGTGGTAGGTCATGGCCCAGGCGTTGCGCCAGGCGTTCTGATTCTGAACGGTACCGATGAAGTTGTTGTCGTTCTCCAGGTCGCCGGCCACCACGATCTCCGGGTACCACTTGATGGCGTCGGCCGCGTTGCCGAAGCGTGTCTCGGTCCCCACGTAGAGCACCGTCGTCACACCGGCGTCCCGGAAACGAGCGACGGCCTCGATGGCTTCGGTTCCGGTGTCGTCGCTGTCCACGGCATACCCCGATTTGGAGTAGGTGGAGGGGATGGGGTCGACGCCACAGTCGGCGAGGTCGTCTATCAAGGCCTCACTG
>JBOGXL010000441.1:0-2639 GCA_050694575.1 Actinomycetota bacterium
CGTCGAACCAGTAGCGGCGCTTGGGGACGTCGCGATCGGGCTGCGGGACCTCGTCTTCGAACACGCCGCCGTTGGACTCGATGATCTTGCGCGATCCGACGTTGTCCGCGTCGCAGGTGACGAGGACGCGCTTCAGTCCGAGCGCACGGGCCTCCTCGAGCGCGAGCTTGCAGATGAGCGTCCCATAGCCCTGTAGCCGCTTCGACGGACGGATCGCATAACCGATGTGACCACCGTACCGCTCGAGCCAATCGGTGAGGTCGTGTCGGACGTTCGTGCTGCCTATGTACTCGTCTCCGTCCACGAGCCAGAACGAGGAAGACGCTACCCATCCGCGAGGCAGGCTCTCTCCCCGCGTGAACGCTTCAACCGACTTGACGAACCCGTTGAAATCGCGTGACGCCTGCTCACGCTCGAAGACCATAGTGTCCTCATCCGCCGGGAACTCGCGCGTGGCATCGAGGAAACTGTCGCGGTACCGGAGCGAGGGCCGGACGAGGCCCGCCATCAGATCCCCTTGAACTCCGGCGCACGGCGTTCGACGAAGCTGCGCACACCTTCCTGCGCGTCCTCCGTCGTCATGTTCTCTTCCTGCGCGATGGCTTCCGCGTCGAAGGCCGTCGCTCGGTCGACGTCGTGAGCGCCGTTGATGAGCTTCTTTGCGAGCGAGATGGTGCGCGTCGGTCCCGCGGCGAGGCGGCCGGCCCACTCGCGCAAGACGGCGTCCAGGTCCTCCGCAGGGACGACGCGGTTGACCAAGCCCATCTCTCGCGCATCCTGCGCTTGAACGTCTCCGCCGAAGAAGATCAGCTCTTTCGCCTTGTGGGGACCGATGAGACGGACGAGCAGATAGGCGCCGCCGCCATCGGGAACCAAAGCCCGGCGGACGAAGACCTCGATGAAGCGCGCCTCTTGCGTCGCGACGACGAGGTCGCATGCGAACGCGAGATGCGCGCCGATCCCGGCCGCCACACCGTCCACCCCCGCGACTACGGGCTTGGGACAGTCCAGCACCGAGCCGATGAGGCGCTGGGCGCCCTTGCGGATGACGTCGGCGACGCTGTCGTCCGTCGGCGCCGACCCACGGAGATCGGCCCCCGAACAGAACGATCCGCCGCTCCCGGTGATGACGACGCAACGTGTGGCGTCGTCGGCGCCCGCCTCCTCCAGGAGCTCGATGACGCGGTCCCGATGGGCAGGCGCTATCGCGTTCTTCACATCGGGACGGTTGAGCGTGATCCACGAGACGCCGTCCTCGACCCGGTGAAGGATCTCCTCCTGATCACCCACGGAAGCCCTCGACCCTCTCGGCGAAGCGATCGAGTACACCCAGGACGACGTCCCGGCCCCCCGGCTCCACGCCGAAAACCACCTCGTCGATCCCGAGGGTGCCGAAGTATTCGAGCTTGCCCGGGTCGGGCAGCGAGCCGAACGGGATGACCTTCATCGTCGCCGGGTCGCGTCCTACCTTCTCGTACTCCTCGGCCAGCGCGGGAAGGCTGGCCTTGATCCCTCGGCCCCCGATGGGCATCCACCCATCGGCCCACTCGGCGACGTGACCGAAGAGCTTCGGTCCGCCGGCGCCACCGATGTAGACGGGCGGGTGGGGCGTCTGCGCAGGTTTCGGCCATGAGAACGACGGCGTGAAGCTGGTGAACTCTCCGTCGAACGATCCCTGCTCCTGCGTCCAGAGCTCCTTCATCGCCAGCACCCGCTCGCGGACGACCTCGCGGCGCCGCGCGTACGGGACGCCGTGGTGCTCCATCTCATCGCGATTCCAACCGAAGCCAACGCCGAAGTCGAAGCGCCCGCCGGACAGAAGATCGAGGGTCGCAACCTCCTTAGCGAGGACGATCGGGTCGTGCTGCGCGACGAGGCAGATCCCGGTGCCGACGCGCAGACTCTTCGTCGCCGCAGCGGCGAACGACAGCGCGACGAACGGATCCAGCGCATGGAAGTACTGCTTCGGGAGCGGCTCCCCCATCGGCGGCGGTGTCTTGCGCGAAGCCGGGATATGGGTGTGCTCGGGCGTATACATGGAGATGAAACCACGCGCTTCGACCTCCCGCGCGAGCTCGGCCGGGTCGATGGAGTAGTCGGTCAGGAAGACCGTCACGCCGAACCTCACGCCTCTGCCTCCTGCTGGGCTTTGGCCAGACCGTCTTTCAGGGGGCCCATCAGCGGCATCTCCTCCTGACCGATCTCATCGATGCGATCGGCGATCGCTTCTGGTGTCCACCGGCCCTCGGTCGTCATCGACCGCACCTCCTGCGGCTGGTTCCAGACGGCGATCCTCGAGCCCACGGCCGTGTAGATCTGTCCGGTGACGTCCGCAGCGCGATCGGACAGCAGGTACGCGCACATCGGGGCAACGTCCTCGGCCTCGCCGATCTCGACGAGACCGGCGGGAACGTTCTCGGACATCCTCGTGCGGGCGACGGGCGCTACGGCATTCGCGCGAACGCCGTAGCGATACAAACCCAGAGCGGCCGACCGCACGAGTGAGACGATGCCGCCCTTGGCGGCCGAGTAGTTGGCCTGTGCGACGCTGCCTTGGAAAGCCCCGGACGTGAAAGCGACGAGCGACCCGGACCCGGCTTTTCGCATGATCGCCGTGGCCGCGCGGAAGATCGTGAAGG
>JBOGXL010000442.1:0-4565 GCA_050694575.1 Actinomycetota bacterium
CAGCGTGCCCGCGCGGGTGCCGCGATGTTGAGCGGCGCGAGCCGCTTCGCCCCGTCGTCGGAGATCCCCGTCCGGCTCCCGCAGATGTCGCCGATGGAGTGCAGCGAGGCCGGCGGCATCCCGTGCGGGCCGAACGTCCAGTAATCGACAGAGCCGTCGCGGATGATCCGTCCGCTGGGATAGGTCTCGCCGTGTTGGATCACGTCGTCCCCACGCTCTTGAACCCAGTACGACCACGACGCGAGCGTGCCGAAGGCGGGCGTGCAGAAACACTCGTCCGGGTTGTTGGTTCGGCAACCTTCGCCGTCGATCCAGCAGATGCCCGTGCCCTCTGGGAACCGCGCCGACCGGTAGTCGAAGCGGCTCAACTCCAACAGCTGCACGCCGTCGATCTGGTTGCCGGTGAAGGCGACGCAATCGGTCAGGGTGCCGAGGTCGCCGTGCTGGACGACGACACCCGCATGGTGCACCGGACGGGCCTGGGCTTCACCGCCGGTGTACAACGCCGCGGCGGCGAACATCACAACCACCGCGAGATGCGCGCCTCGGCGCGTAGGACGATCCACCCGCTCCACCTCCTCTTCCTCGAAGGAGTACGCGGAGCCTTCGCGACGGCGGGTCGTCCTGGCTCGTGGGCCTTTGCCCACTCACAGTTGCGGGTCAGCGCCGGACTTCAACCGGCTTCGCCGCTTACGCCCTGACCATCCGGGGTTCAGGGCACCGCCACGATTGCTCTTACACACCGGACGCTAACACACCCATCTCGGCAGGCTCTCGCGCGCTCCCAACCGGCTCGTGCGCGCTCCCGCGCGCTCCCAGTTAGATCGGGGGGCTGCCGCGCTTCGCGCGGCGGCTACCGCAAGCCCCCCGAACCCCCCGAACGCCCGGCCCCCCGAGCCCCCCAAGGCAGTGGTTGCGTACTCAGGCGGTAACGGCGAGGCCGGTGAAGTACATGATCGCGATGCCCGCGGCGAAGCCGATCGCGTTGAGGGGAGCGGACAGGGGCTTTCCGTCCCGTCCGAGCAGCTTCCCGATCTCCCACACCACCTGGACTATCGCCCCCGCTCCAATCGAAAGGAACAGGACGGCGAGGATCGGTGAATAACCGAGACCGCCCGACCACGTCCCGAGGATGGTCGGCGCGCCGGCGATGAGGCCCAGCCCGACGAGTTGCAGCAACGTCGGGCGGGTACGCGCCAGGGGCGTGACGATCCCGAGGCCCTCCGTCACGTTGTGCAGCGTGAACCCGAGGACCAAGAACGCCGTCAGACCGACCTCGCCGAGCGCGTACGCGGCACCTATCGCCAGGCCCTCGCCGAGGTTGTGCAACCCGATGCCGACGGCGATGAGCAACGAAACGTACAGCGGTGAGAGATCACCCTCACGTCGCTGTCGCATCCACCCGTCGAGCGCATAAAGCGCGGCCAGCGCAACGACGACGCCGAGGACTATCAACCCCAAACCCTGGAATGCGCCGGCCACGCCTTCCGCCGCCTCGAGGGCCTCGTCGAGGGCATCTACGGCGAGGAAGACGAGCAGGCCCGCGGTGAGCGCGAGGAAGAACCGCACCCATCGGTCGGGGAGACGACGGACGAACGGGAGCCACGTCAGACCGAGAGCCACGGGGATGACGCCGACGAAGATCCCGAGGAGCGTGAACGTCAGGAGTGTCTTGCCCGTCGTCTGCGGCGTCTCCACGGCGACGGCGATCTCGTGCGCGAACGCCACACCCGTCGCCGACAACAGGACGACCTCGTGCGCCTCACCGTCGACCCACGGGTACGCCACCCGGATCGTCGCGCGGCTCAAACGCTCGACCTCGGCGTCCGGGGAAATCTCGAAGTTCCAGTACGCCTCGTCGATCAAGACCTGAGCCACGGTGACCGGGTCCGGGCCCCCATTGCGCACGGTGAGCACTATCTGCTTCGGATCGGCCTCGAGGACGGCGCGTTCGACGGTCAGCTCCTCGACCGCCGGGAACTCCTCTCGAAGCTCCGACAGCGGATCGATGCGGACGAACGCGAACACGAGCGCGCCGAGCACGACGAGCGGCAAGATGCCGAGCAGCCAGCGCGGTGGGCCACCGGCGCGCTCGGAGGCTTTCTCCCGGACGCTCACGCGCTTCCCTCGACTACGTCGAAGAACCCCATCCACCCGAGCTCGACGAACTCGGACTGATGGGCGTGGAACATGTGCATGCCCGGCTCGTAGCCGCGGAAACTGAACTCGAGGATCCCTCGTTGCGCCTGGCACTGCATGATCGTGTCCGTGTGCACAGTGGGCTCGAGCGACGTCCCCGTGTCGTAGTAGTCGAAGAAGTTCCCGTGCAGGTGTAATGAGTTGACCGGGTCGAACTCCGTGATGTTCACGAGGTAGACCCGGACGTCCTCGTCGGTCCCGATGCGTATCGGTGCGTGCTGGTAGGCGAAGGCGATGCTGTTCGCCGCGTAGATCTCGTTCTCGCCGTCGAAGTTCGTGTCGAAGGCGTTCATCACCATGACCATCTCGCGCACGTTGGACTCGCGAGCACCTTCGAAGGATCGGCGTCGTGCGGCGTCGGCCTGGTCGGCGTGACGGGCGGGGTCGGGATCGATGATGAACGTGCCATAGAGGCCCTTGTGGACGTGGCGCTTCAGCGGGGCTGAATGGCAGTGGTACAAGTGGCAGCCGAACGGGAACGCATCGAACTCGTAGACGGTGCTCCCACCCGGCTCGATGTCGCCGGCGCCGATGCCCGGCGCTCCGTCCATCCGGGCCGAGTGCCGCCCGTGGAAATGGATGTTGTGCGGGTGTGACCCGCCGTTGCGGAAGGTGATTCGCAGGCGCTCACCCTCGGTCGCGCGCAGCGTCGGGCCGGGGATGCGTCCGTTGAACGTCCACGCCGGGAAGAACAGTCCGGGCGCGATCTCGACTTCTTTGTCGATGGCGACGACGGTGTACTCGCGGACGCGTCGGCCCCGGTGGGTCGACACCTCACCGAGGTCGAAGTCGTAGAGGATCTTCGACGGATCGAACCCGTTCTTCGCGTGATCGACGACGCCGACGGTGCCCATGTCCCCGTGACCACCGCTGCGATGGCCCGGAGGCGCCTGCGCGGCGACCTGGTCCTCGGCCCGGACGGCGCGACCGAGGAGACCGCCCGAGACGACGGCGGCGGCGCCCGCGCCCCCGGCTCGCAAGAGCTGCCGTCGAGAAACGTTCATGTGTCCTCCCCTTCCAACGACACGGCGACCGCGAGAGCCGCCTCGGTCCCAATGGCGTGCTCGACGCCTCCGACTCGCACGCGAACGCCTCCACCGAAGGGGATCGTGTCGACGACCTCGACCACGACGCCCGGCCGCAACGTGAGCTCGTCGAAGTGGCGGAGCAGCTCCGCGTCGTGATCGTCCACGCGGCGCACGACGTAGCGCGAGCCGGGAGCGCCGTCGGCCAGGGTCGGATACCGGTCCTCCGTCAGCACAAGCGCCGGGGTCGGAATGGGGTGACCGTGCGGATCCTCGCTCGGGTGGCCGAGCAGCTCGTCCAGCCGCGACTCGAGGTCCTCGGAGATCACGTGCTCGAGCGCATCGGCCTCCGCATGGACGCGATCCCACGGCATCCCTACGACCTTGCTGAGGTAGAGCTCGAGGAGCCTGTGGTGGCGGATCATCTCGACGGCCTCACGGGCCCCCCGGCGCGTGAGCCTGACGCCCCGGTACGGACGATGCGCGACGTAGCCGAGCTCGTGGAGGCGGCGCAGCATCCCCGACACCGAGGCCGGGGTCACCTCGAGCATCCGCGCGAGAGCCGACGTGGGCACATCACCCCGGCTCCCGCCGAGCTGGTGGATGGCCTTGAGGTAGTCCTGGACCGCTGTCGTCTCCGGCATGATTAGGCAGACCTAACTTTATTGTTAGGCGCCACTCACCCGCAACGCAAGCGAGGCGCTACTCGAAGACGAGCAGGAGCGCCATCACGCCCACGCCGGACAGCACCCCGACCAGCTGCAAGAGCGACCGGCCGAGCTGCGGCTCCTTGTGGAGCTCGGGTAGAAGATCGGTGCTGGCGATGTAGACGAAGGCCCCGGCGGTGATGGGCACGACCACGCGCTCGACGCCTCCGATCGCCTCGGCAACCACCAAGGTCACCACCGCCCCGACCACGGCGGCCAAGGCCGTCAACGCGTTCATCACTAACGCGCGCCGCGGCTTCAGGCCGGCCCGGACGAGGATCGCGAAGTCACCGAGCTCCTGCGGGATCTCGTGCAAGACGACGGCGACGGACGTCGCTATGCCCACCTTCGTCGAGACCAGGAAGCTTCCGGCGACGATCGAGCCGTCCACGAAGTTGTGCAGGCCGTCGCCGACGAGGTTGGTGACCGCGACGGGATGGACGTGCTCCTCGCGCGGGTAGTGCGCGTGATGCCAGTGCAGGACCTTCTCGAGGACGAAGAAGGCGACGACGCCTCCCAACAGGGCGAACGACGCGGTGAGGTCGAAGCCGGTATCGGACTCCGCGATCTCGGGAAGCAGGTGGATGAACGCGTCGCCGAGCAGCGCGCCGGCGGCGAAGGCGATCAGGCCGAG
>JBOGXL010000443.1:0-1808 GCA_050694575.1 Actinomycetota bacterium
CGACGGAGGCGTGCGGCGACACGCCGCGCAACATCCTGGGCTGCCCGCTCGCCGGTATCGACGCCGACGAGATCATCGACGGCTCCGAGCTCGTGCACGCGTGCAACGAGCGCATCGTCGGCGATCCGGAGTTCTCCAACCTGCCGCGCAAGTACAAGCCGTCCATCACGGGATGCCGTCACCAGTGCGCCGTGCACGAGGCCAACGACGTCTCGTTCGTCGGCACGGCGCTGGACGACGGCACGACGGGCTTCGACCTGTGGGTGGGCGGCGGACTGTCGTCGACACCGCGGTTCGCCGAGCGGCTCGGTGTGTTCGTCCGACCGGAACAGGTAGTAGACGTGTTCGTCGGTGTCACGTCGATCTTCCGCGACTACGGCTACCGCCGGTCGCGCAACAAGGCGCGTCTGAAGTTCCTGATGGCCGACTGGGGGCCGGAGCTCTTCCGTCAGGTCCTCGAGGAGCGCTACCTCGGTTACGCGCTGCCCGATGGTCCGCAGGCGAAGCCGTCCCCGGAGGTCCACCGTGACCACACCGGCGTGGGCCGGCAGAAGGACGGCCAAAACTACGTCGGATTCGCGCTGCGCAACGGACGCATCTCGGGAACCGAGCTGATCGCGCTCGCCGACCTGTCCGATGAGGAGGGACTCGGCCGCCTGCGCACCACGACGCAGCAGAAGATGGTGCTCCTCGACGTCCCCGACGAGCGGCTCGCGGCGACCATGGATCGGCTCGAGGGTCTCGGGTTCCCTGTGTTCTCGTCGGCCTTCCGCACCGGGATGATGGCGTGCACGGGCATCGAGTTCTGCAAGCTCTCGATAGTCGAGACCAAGGCCCGGGCCGAGTGGCTGTACGCAGAGCTCGAGAAGCGCCTGCCCGACTTCGACGAGCCGCTGCGCATCAACGTGAACGGCTGCCCGAACTCCTGCGCGCGTTACCAGCTCGCCGACATCGGCTTCATGGGCGTGCTCGTCACCGAGAAGGTCGACGGCAACGGCAAGGTGGAACGGCTCGAGGGGTTCAACGTCCACCTGGGCGGACACCTCGGGGAGCCGAGGGCCTTCGGGCGAAAGGTGCGGGGCTTGCGCATCCGTGCCGACGAGCTTTCGACGTATGCGGAGCGGCTGCTGCGCGTGTACGCGGCGCAGCGCAACGGTCACGGCAGCTTCGGTGAGTGGGTGAACGGTTTGGACGTCAAGGCTTTCAACGAGCTGGCGCAGGGGGCCGCGAAGGGACTCGAGCGAGTCGGCCCGAAACCTGTCGCCGAGGAGGACATCCGTCCAGATGACCATCGAGACGAAGAGAGAGAGCGCTTTGCACACAAGCTCGCATCTCCCGCTCGCTGACTATCACCCCGATCCGGGTGATGTCCACGAGCTGAGCCGGCGGTTCGAGCACGCCGACCCGCACGAGATCCTCGCGTGGGCTTTCGAGTACATCCCGGATCTGGTGATAGGGACGAGCTTCCAGCTCGGCGGGCTCGTGAACATCTTCTGGGCGCGTGAGGTCATCAAGCCGGTGCGCGTCCTGTTCCTCGAGACCGGTTTCCACTTCCCGGAGACGCTCGAGTTCCGCGACTACCTCGTCACCAAATGGGACCTCGAGCTCCTCCAGACCAAGCCCACGCTCGGCCCGGAGCGCCAAGCCCGCGAGGTGCACCCCGAGCTCTACAAGGTCGATCCGGACCAGTGCTGCTACCTGAACAAGGTGCTCCCGATGGAGTCGATCCTCTCCGACATCGGTGGCTGGGTGACGGGCGTACGGCGCGACCAGGGCCCGGCGCGGATGAACACCCCGATCTTCGAGGT
>JBOGXL010000444.1:0-3218 GCA_050694575.1 Actinomycetota bacterium
GCGTCGGCGCGCCTTGGTAGGTGTCGGGCGTCCACATATGGAACGGGACCAGGGCCGCCTTGAAGCCCAGACCGACGACGAGGAGCGACACGGCGACACCCACGAGCTGGAAGTCGTCCAGCCCGCCGATCGACGCGGACGCGGTGATGCGCTGCAGATTCGTCGTCCCGGTGCCGCCGAAGACGAAAGCGATGCCGTAGAGCAGGAAGGCCGAAGCGAAGGCACCGAGCAGGAAGTACTTCATGGACGCTTCCTGCGCCTCGAGCCGTCCGCGTTCGAAGCCGGCCATCACGTACAGCGCGAGGGAGAGGAGCTCGATGGACAGGAAGATCATGACGAGGTCTGTCGAAACGGCGAGAAGCGTCATACCGGCCGTCGACAGGAGAAGCAGGGCGTAGAACTCGGAGCGATCGAGCTCGCGCGGACGCAGGTAGCCGTGAGCCGTCAGCGTGGCGAGCGCGGCGGCGCCGAGGATCACCCACCGAGCGAACACACCGAACGGATCTCCGACGACCATCGCTCCCAAGGCCGCCTTCGGTTCGGCGCTCCACTGGCTCTGGGCCACCAGGCCCGCGGCGACGAGCGTGGCGAGCGTGATGAGCTGCAGGTGCGGGCCGCGCTGGCGAGGAACGGCCGCGTCGAGCAGGAGAAGCAATATCGCGCCGCCGACGACGACGAGCTCGGGGAGAAGGACCGTCCAGTTCTCGGCGGTCGGCATCATCGCTCCCGGGACACGGCGGATATCGCTTTGGCGACGGCCGGTTCCATCCGTTCGAGGAAGGGCTGCGGCCACACGCCGATGAGCACTATCAACGCGAGGACGGGCGCGAGAACGAGCCGCTCACGCGGAGTGAGGTCCTTCAACACCCGGTTCGCATCCGACGTCACGGGCCCGTGGAACGTGCGCTGATACGCCCACAAGAGGTAGAGCGCGGCCCCGACGACGCCACCCGTCCCGAGGATCGCCGCGAGCGGGTTGCTCTCGAACGCGCCCAGGAGGATGAAGAACTCGCCGACGAACCCGTTCATCCCCGGGAGGCCGAGCGAAGACAACGCGACCATCAGGAACACCCCGGAGAACAGGGGTGTGACCGACGCGATCCCACCGAAGTCCTCGATGGCGCGGGTGTGACGACGCTCGTAGAGCATGCCGACGAGCAGGAAGAGCGCACCCGTCGACAGGCCGTGGTTGACCATCTGCAGCGTCGCGCCCTGGCCCCCTTCGAGCGTGAACGCGAACAGTCCGAGCATCACGAAACCGAGGTGGCTCACCGATGAGTAAGCGACGAGCCGTTTGAGGTCGGACTGTACGGCCGAGACGGCTGCGCCGTAGAGGATCCCGATTACGGCCACGGCCAACATGTACGGAGCGGCTTCGCGGGCGATCTCGGGGAACAGCGGGATTGAGAAGCGGATGAACCCGTACGTCCCCATCTTCAGCAAGACGCCGGCCAGGATCACCGACCCCGCCGTCGGCGCCTCGGTATGTGCGTCTGGGAGCCAGGTGTGAAACGGGAACATCGGCACCTTGATCGCGAACGCTACGGCGAACGCGGCGAACAACCACGCCTGCACCCCGAGAGCCAGCCCGGGCGCGACTTCGAGCCAATCCAGGTACGCGAATGTGGCCACACCCGCGGCGTCGCGGACGTAGAGGTGCAACGCGACGATGCCGACGAGCATGAGCAGTCCGCCGGCGAGGGTGTAAAGGAAGAACTTGATGGTCGCGTAGATCCGTCGGTCGTAGCCCCAGACACCGATGAGCAGGTACATGGGGATGAGGACGGCCTCCCAGAAGATGTAGAAGAGGACGAGGTCCGTCGCGAGGAACACGCCGAGGATCGCCCACTCGGTGAGGAGCAGGGCCAGGACGTACTCCTTCACGCGCTCGTTCACGTGATCCGAGGCCAGGAAGCAGATCGGGAAGAGGAACGCCGTCAGGACGACGAGGAACAGCGAGATGCCGTCCACGCCGAGGGCGTAGGAGATCCCCCAGTCCTTCACCCAATCGATGCGTTCGACGAGCTGGAAGTCGGCGTCGCCCGTGCGGAAACGAGCCAGGACGCCCAGAGAGACGAGGAACGTGAGACCGGAAACGACGACGCCGCCGCCGCGCTGGAGCCGATCGTCGCGCGGCAGGACGGCGAGGACGAGCGCCCCGACCAGCGGCGTGAGCACGAGGATCGACAGCCACGGAAGGTCCACGTTCATCCCGTCCTGAGCACGACGTACATGACGAGAACAGAAGCGCCGAGGAAGACACCCACCGCGTAGTTGCGCACGTAGCCGGTCTGCACGTGACGCCACGACGTGGCCGCACGAGCCACGAGGGTGCCGAGCCCGTTGACGGCGCCGTCGATGATGCGACGGTCGATGACTCCCGCGGAGAAGGAGGCGATGAGGCGAGCCGGAGAGGCGAAGAGCGTGGCGTAGATCTCGTCCACGAAGAACTTCTGACGGACGAGGGTGTACACGGGACCCATTCGGCGACGGATGCCTTCACGTCGGGTGAGGTCGACCCCGTACATCCACCACGCGGAGAGCACACCGACCGCCGCGATCGCCCACATGACTATCACGACGCCTATGGCCTCCTCGTGCTCGACGTGCCCCACCACCGGCTCGAGGAACGCGCTCAGCTGCTGTCCACCGCGGATCCCGGCCGGGAGGTTCAGGACGCCGCCGAAGATCGCGGCCCCAGCCAGGACGACGAGCGGCAAGACCATCACCGGTGGGGACTCGTGCGGGTGGGTCCCCTCCGACCACCGGGCCTTTCCGGCGAAGGCGAGCAGGAACATGCGCGTCATGTAGAAGGCCGTGAGCAGCGCGGCGAAGGCGGCGACGACGAAGAGTGCCGTTCGTCCCTGCGCCCAGGCGGCCGCCATGATCTCGTCCTTCGAGAAGAAGCCGGCGAAGGGGAGGACGCCGGTGATGGCCCCCCACCCGATGAAGGTGACGGCGAAGGTCCACGGGATCACCTTCCGCAGACCGCCCATCCGGTCGAGAGCCGTCTCTCCGGCCAGCGCGTGCATCACCGAGCCGGCGGCCAGGAAGAGCAGCGCCTTGAAGAAGGCGTGGGTGACGAGATGGAAGATGGCCGCCGCCGTCGCACCGACACCGGCGGCAAGGAACATGAACCCGAGCTGGCTGATGGTCGAGTACGCGAGCACGCGCTTGATGTCCTCCTCGGCCGTCGCGAGGATCGCCGCGTACAGAGC
>JBOGXL010000445.1:0-3064 GCA_050694575.1 Actinomycetota bacterium
CCCGCAAGTGGGTGCCGGATCCCGGATGGACGGGCGACTGGGCCATGCCCGAGCTGTTGAGACGACCGTTGACGGCGGCCGAACGAGGCGGTCTGGTCGCGCTGTCGGGAGCCGGCATGGGGCCGGGGCAGCTCGCGCGAGCGCTCGCACGCGCCCGACGGATGGATCACGTGCTCGGCGACTTCTTGGATCAGTCGCGTGCTGCGCTTCGTCTCTTGTCTCGTCAGGGCGCCCGAGCTGTGGTTCCTTCCGACGACGAGTATCCCGACGAGCTGGGCGCGATCGACGCGCCTCCGCCGCTGCTGTACGTCCGCGGCGGGCGACTCGACGAGCTCCGTCCCGCTGTGGCGATCGTCGGCGCGCGGGCTTGTACCGCCGGGGCGGCTCGATTCGCGCGCCGACTCGGGTCGTCGTTCGCGGCGGCCGGCTTCGTCGTCGTTTCTGGCCTGGCGAGGGGGATCGACGCGGCCGCGCACGAAGGGGCTCTCGAGGCGGGACGTACCGTCGCCGTTCTCGGCACGGGCATCGATGTGTGCTACCCGTCCGAGCACGCCGATCTCGCATCACGGATCGCGGCCGACGGCGCTCTCGTAACGGAGTTTCCTCCCGGCGTCGGGCCGCGCGCGTGGCACTTCCCGGCCCGGAACCGGATCATCTCCGGGCTATCGCTTGCGCTCGTCATCGTGGAGGCCGGGACGACGTCCGGCGCATTGATCACGGCCGGGTTCGCGCTCGATCAGGGACGTGAAGTCTTCGCGTGCACGACCGGCCCCGAGAATCCGGCCGGTGCGGGCGTGAGGGAGTTGCTGAAGGACGGCGCTCAGCTGATCGTGGACGCCGAGCAAGCCGTCGAGGTCGTGACGGGACTGGCGGTCGCTCAGGAGTTCACGTTCGGGAGGCCGACGCCACCGGTTGAGCGAGTTCTGGCGCTCGACGCGGAGCTGGGCCGGATCTACGACGCCATCACCGAGGAGTGCACGGTCGATGAGGTCGCAGCGAATGCGAGTCTGCCACCGGCGCGCGTGGCGTCCGGCCTGGCCGAACTGGAGCTGGACGGGCTGGTGGCGGTATCGAGCGGACGGTGGCGCCGACAGTGATCCGGAGGTCAGAGTGCGACGATATGCTACACATGCTACAGTAGCACCATGGACGACATCATCAGCCAGCGTGAGCTGCGCAATGACTCTGCCGCCGTGCTCAGGGAGGTCCAGGCGGGACGAACCCTGATCGTCACCCGCAATGGCGTGCCCGTGGCCGAGCTTCGACCGGTGCCGCCTAGGGGGTTCGTCCCGCGAGCGGTGATCGCCGACGCCGCACGACGTGCGCCGCGGATAGACGCGGCCCGTTTCCGCGCGGACATCGATGCCGTCGCAGACCAGTCTCTCGATGGCTGAGCAGAGGAGGGGCCTGCTCGATACATCAGTCTTGATCGATCACGACCTCATCGACGCGTCGAGGTTTCCCGATGAGTCGGCGATCTCATCGGTCAGCTTGGCCGAACTCGCCGCGGGGCCGCACTCGACGGACGATGAGGACGAACGAGCCCGTCGCCAGGACCGCCTGCATTGGGCAGCGACCACGTGGGACGCACTGCCGTTCGACGCTGACGCAGCGCGATCCTACGGTCGGGTCTTCGCCGCGGCGCGAACCTCGGGGCGCACGCGCCCGAGACTCGCCGATCTGTTGATCGCGGCGACGGCCATCGCGTCGGGTCTCGCCCTGTACACACGGAACGCCGACGACTTCGCTGATCTCGCGGAGATCGTCGATGTCGTTGGTGTTTGACCGACTCGCTGAACCCGAGAGCCGGGATCGAGCCTTAGCGCCGCACTATCGCCGTCGTTATCTGGTCGATCACCCAGCGCGCGTAGCGCTTCACCGACCAGCCGCGCTTAACGACAAGGAGCTCGTAAAGCTCCGCGGAGATATAGGTCCATAGGAGATCGCGCGCCTCGGCCCGTGACACCCCCGGCGCTAGATGGCGCCCTGCATAGAGGTGCTCGGCGAAGCGCGACATGCCGACGAGACGTTCCTCATCGAGCCGGCGCGCTAGGTCGCCGACGGCGGGGTCGCTGGCCGCCGCCTGCCGGACGAGGAGCTCGAGCGGCACACTCCTCGGGGCGCTGGCGGCGAGGTGTCTGCCGTAGGTCTGCAGCTTGCGTCGCGCGTCGGGTTCACCTTCTATCCGTCGCACCAGATCTCGTTCCAGCATCGGCAGGGCCGCCTCGTCGCCGACGATCGCAACGTCGATGACGGCTTTGAGAAGGCCGGGCTTGTTACGGAACGTCTTGTAGACGGTTTCCACGGAGACCTGTGCGCCTTCGGCCACAGCACCGATCGTTGTTCCGGCATATCCGCGGGCGCGGAAGTGCTTGTCGGCGGTCCGCAGGATGTCCGAACGGGTGCCCGCCGCCTGCTCACGCCTCCGCGTCGAGTCGTACTTCCGCTTGACACTCTGAGACAGAAGTGCGAGGCAACGAGCAGATCTACCGAAAGGTAAAGGCGGCGATCGGCGAGGAGCTCCCCGAAGGGCTCGTCGTGCACATCGTGGTCAAGGCCGCTCAGGGTTTGAAGCACCTGGAGGTGTGGGACTCGAAGGGGAGCTGGGAGAGTTTCCGGGACGAGCGCGTTCGTCCTGCGGTCGCCGCCGTGGTGTCCAAACTCGGGGTCTCAGAGCCGCCACCCGCTCCGGCAGAGACCCAGCTCGACGTCGTGGACGTGTGGAAGACGACGTAGGCGTCTACGTAGACACGCCACAACGGGTTCCAGTATTGACACGCGGCGGGGGAGGGTATCCGCGCCATGATCCGGGAGGGAGCTCCGGTGATCGTCGATCCGGATCAGGCCGTCGAGATGGTCGGGGGTCTGGTGGCCGATCAGGGTTTCGAGCTCGGAGAGCCGATGAGTCGGGCCGAGCGCATGCTCGCGCTGCGTCCGCATCTCCGGGAGGTCTACGGCTCGATCACGGAGGACGTCACGACCGACGAGATCGTAGCGGCTGCATCGCTCGATCCGATCCGCGTGTCGTCGGCGCTGGCGGAGCTCGAGCTCGAAGGCGTGATCG
>JBOGXL010000446.1:0-11315 GCA_050694575.1 Actinomycetota bacterium
CCCGGCACCCCGATCGTGTCTCGAGCGTGGGTCTGTGCGACGGCGGCGTCGCGTTGCCTCTGCCGGAAGGCCTCGACCCCGACGAGGTCCTCCAAGCCACCCTCGGCCCGACCTTCGAGCGGCTCGAGATGACCTTCCAGTCCCTCAATGCCTTCCTCGACTTCTGGCGTGCCCACCCGGCGCTGAGTGCGGACTGGAACCCCGCCATCGAGGCGTACGCGCGTTACGACGCGACGACGTCCGCCGACGGGACGATCAAGACCAAGGTCCAGAAGGACGCGATCGTCGCCGACGGCCGGGATCTCCTCGTCAATACCGACGTCCACAGCTGCATCTCCGACATCGAATGTCCGATCTGGCTCTTGCGGGCTCCGCGGAACCTGCTCAACCAGCCGGTACCGCTCATCAGCGACGAGACCCTCGCCCTGTGGCGCGGCGACCGGCTACCACAGCTGGAAGACGAGATGGTCTCCAACCTCAACCACTTCACGCTCTTCTTGCTCGAGCGCGGGGCCGGGATCATCGCGAATAAGATCCGCTCCTCGGTTCTGACGCACGCGTAACGGCCTCTGCGAGCAGGGAGGGATCCCATGGCGATGATGGACATGCCGCTCAACTCGTGGCTCATCTTCGAGAACGCTCCGAAGCACGCGGCGAACACGGAGATCGTGAGCCAGACCGGCCCCCAAACCGTCCATCGCTACACGTACGCCGACTTCGGCCGGCGCACCCAGCAGCTCATGCACGCCCTGGACCGCCTCGGCCTGGAGGATCAGGATCGCGTGGCGACGCTTGCGTGGAACGGGTACCGGCACCTGGAGTGCTACTTCGCGGTCCCGTGCACCGGTCGCGTGCTGCACACGCTGAACCTCAGGCTGTCACCGGAGGACCTGACCTACATCATCGGGCACGCCGACGATCGCGTGATCCTCGCCGACCCCGACCTCTTCCCCATCCTCGAGAAGATCGGCGAGGGGCTGAAGGGCGTGGAGAAGGTCGTTGCGCTGGCCGATCAGGTTCCGGACCACACCCTGTCGGTCGATGTCGTCGCCTACGAGGACCTCATAGCGGACGAGAAGGAAACCTACCCTCGCCGTGACATCCCGGAGAACACGCCGCTCGGGATCTGTTACACGTCCGGCACGACGGGACGTCCGAAGGGCGCCGTGTACACGCACCGCTCGAACTACCTGCACACGATCATCGCGAGCTCCGGCGCCGGCCTGGGCATCGGGCCGAGCGATTGCACGCTACCGATCGTCCCGATGTTCCACGCCAACGCGTGGGGCATCCCCTTCGCGGCCACGGCCGTCGGTGCGAAGCAGGTCTTCGCGGGCGCCCATCTCGATCCGGTCACGGTTGTGGACCTGTTGAGCAACGAGGAAGTCACCATCACCGCCGGCGTCCCGACGATCTGGATGATGGTGGCCGAAGAGCTCGCCAAGCGAGGGACCCGGCCCCCGGCCTTGCGGTACCTGATCTGCGGCGGGAGCCAGCCTCCGCGAGCGTTGATGGAGCGTTACATCAACGACCTCGGCATCCCGTTCGTACAGGCATGGGGGATGACGGAGACCTCGCCGCTCGCGTCCATCGCTTGGCCGAAGCACGGCATGCGCGCCTGGTCGAACGACGACCTGATGGACAAGGTCCGCACGCGCGCCGGCTTGCCCGTGCCGGGTGTCCAGGTCACGCTCCGCGACGAGGACGGCAACGACGTCCCGTGGGACGGGACATCCCTCGGGAACCTCTTCGTCAGGGGCCCCTTCATCATCGACTCGTACATGAAGGGCGAAGGCGGCGAGTGCTTCACCCAGGACGGCTGGTTCCGCACCGGCGACGTCGCCGCAGGCGATCCCGATGGGTACTTCGTCATCGCCGACCGCACGAAAGATCTCATCAAGTCGGGGGGCGAGTGGATCTCGTCGGTCGACATGGAAGGCGCCATCATGGCGATGCCCGGGGTCGAGGAAGCAGCCGTCGTCGCGATCCCGGATCCGAAGTGGCAGGAGCGGCCGCTGGCATGTGTCGTCGTCGGCGAGGGAACCGAGATCACCGTCGACGCCGTGCGTGCACACCTCGAGGCCCGGGGCTGGGCCAAGTGGCAGCTCCCCGATCGCATCGAGATCGTCGAAGCCATACCGAAGACCGGCGTCGGGAAGTTCGACAAGAAGGTCTTGCGCGCGCAGTTCGGCTAACGCGTCCGCAACGTCCGGACGAGTGACAGCAGGACTAGCGATCCGGCCGCCGCTCCCAAGACCCGCGTCACATCGGGCAGTCCGAAGACGGCGAAGGCGTAGCCCCCCAACATCGCTCCCAACAGACCGATGAAGACGTAGGACACGCAGCCGCGCAAGCGCACCGATCCACGAGCAAGGATCGCCGCGATCCAGCCCGAGGCGATACCGACCAGCAGGAAGCGGGGGAAATCACGCATGCTTCCCCAGCATGCCGGAAGCCGGACGGCTCATCGCCAGTGGACGCGCCGCCGACGTGTACGCGTACGGCGACGATCTCGTCCTGCGTCGCTACCGGATGTTCGGCGACACGCTCTACGAAGCCGCCGTCATGGAGTACGTCGCCGAGCATGGCTTCCCCGTTCCGCACGTCGTCGAGATCTCGGGAGCCGAGATGATCATGGAGCGGGTCGACGGGCGCCCGATGCTCGACGATTTCGCACGTCGACCATGGCGGCTCTTCCGGCATGCGCGCACGCTGGCGGAGCTGCATCGCCGGCTGCACGCCATACCGCCCCCGCCGTGGCTCCGCCCCAAGCTCGGCGGCGGCGGGGCCATCGTGCACCTCGACCTGCACCCCCTCAACGTCATGGTCACCGACGCTGGACCCGTCGTCATCGACTGGACCAACGCCGGCGTCGGGCCGCCCGACGCCGAGATCGCCGACCTGTGGCTGATCATGGCGAACGCGACGATCCCGGGCCCGGCGATGCAGCGTCGGCTCATGGGGCTCGGACGCGGGCTCTTCCTGAAGGCGTTCCTCGGACACGTCGACCGCGAGGCAGCCCGCAAGAAGCTTCGCGCTGCCGCCGAGCACCGGCTGCGGGACAGGAACATGCTCGACGACGAACGCGATCGGATCAGAGCGTTCGTGGAGCGGTGGGCGACGTGAGGCCCGTCAGTCCGGTTTGAGGTCGATCTCCATGCCCTCGCGAGCGAGGACGGGAGCGTCGTTGGTCCCTCCCCAAAGCTCCGTGGCGCGCCTCAGGTGCAACTCGAGCTCTTCGTCGGAATGCCCCGGATCGTGGTGGAAGAGCACGAGATTGCGCACCTTCATCATCTGAGCGAACGCAACGGTGTGCGCGATGCTCGAATGGCCCCACGCGCGATGCGTCGGATACTCCTCCTCTGTGTACTGCGAGTCGTGGAAAAGGACGTCCACGCCATGGGCGACGGGGAACCCCGACACCCACTCCGGTTCGACACTCTCGAGGTCCACACCGAGCGACGGCTCGTGGTCGGGTATGTACGCGAACGACCGTCCATTCTCCTCGAAGCGGTAGCCCACCGTCGATCCTCGGTGAGCGACGCCCTGCACGTAGATGCGTGCGCCGCCGATCGTGAACTCTTCGTCGGGGACGTCGTGGTAGATGGGGCGACAGGGAACGTCGGCGAGGTGCACCGGGAACAGCGGCGGAGACATCAGCGTCGCCAGCCGGTCTTGCAGCGAGCGGAGCGGCGACGGAGGACCCCATATGTGCAGCTCGACGTCGGGGTTCCAGATCGCCGAGAAGAATCCGATCCCTTCGACGTGATCGAGATGCAGGTGAGTGAGGAAGAGGTTGATCTTCTTCACCGGTTCCGAGCCCGCGAGGTGCTTTCCGAGCTCGCGTATGCCCGTACCGGCATCGAGGATGACGAGTGTTCCGTCGTCGAGCCGCACTTCGACGGTCGACGTATTGCCGCCGTACTTGACAGTGTCCGGACCGGGAGCAGCCAGCGAACCCCGGCACCCCCAGACACGGATCCGCACTACGCTTCCCCCGGCTCCCAGAAGATGGCCACGGCGCCGACGAATTCGTCCCCTCGGGTCAGCAACGGATAAGCGGTCACATCGATCCTGCGCCTGACGCCGTCGAGTCCGGTGATCACCATGACTCGGTGCGCCGGCTCACGATCCTTGAGCGCGATGGTCGAGGCCATGTCGGTCATCGTCAGGGGAGCACCGTCCGGATCGGTGGGTTGGAACTGCTGCAACTCCTCGACCGTCATGTCCGCCATATCTTCGTAACTGCGCCCGATGATCGCTTGGGCCGGTTCGTTGAAGTACACGAGGGTGCCTTCCTCGTCCCAGACCAACATGGGCGTGACGAGATTGACGGCGAGCTCCCGAGCCAAGATAAGCGCGACGCTGCGCTGCCGGACCCCCTCGGTCATGCGGAGGCGAGCCTACCCCAGGAGACGCACCGAACAGAACTCGATTGCACACCCAGAACGTGACGCGTTTCACACCACGGCCACACGGAGGGCCTCTCCGGCGAGTGCCAGCGGGTCGGCCTCGGGCAGGATCCGCACCGCCTCGCCGAGCCCGATCTGCAGCTGGAAGAGGTGCTTCGCCGGACGACCGAGCTTTCGCAGCAAGATCGCGCGCAGGGGCTCGAGGTGCGAAACGGCAAGGGCGAGCCCCGTCGGGTGGGCGGCCTGCACGTCGCCCAGCCATGAGTCGACCCTGTCGGCGAGCGCCTCGAGGGACTCGCCCGACGTCACGGAACCGGGATCGGACTGGTAGGCCTCCCACGCTTCGCGGGCGTCGGTGCGCAGCTGTTCCCACGTCAGCCCGGCGAACTGCTGCCAATGACGCCATTCATGGAGCCGCTCGTCGGGGATGACCTCGGCCCCCGTGTGCTCACCGATCACCCGCGCCGTCTCCATCGCGCGGTCAAGCGGGGACGCATAGAGCGCGGCCAGACGGGTCCCGCTCAGCGCTTCACCGACGGCCGCCGCCTGCCGGCGGCCGAGACCGGATAGACCGAAGCCGGGCAGACCCGAGTAGATGACGCCGTCGGGGTTGTGCACCTCCCCGTGCCGTACCCCGATCACCTGCAACCCCACGGGCGGGAGCTTATCTGGTACACACGTTGCGCATGTCCACCGGTAGGTCACCCAAACGCGCACGGAAGAAAGAAGCTCGCGACGAGCGGCGGGAGCTGATCCGACAAGCGGTCCGTCGCCGGAGACGGCAACGGCTCGTGCTTTTGGCCGGGTCGCTTCTGCTGATCGGCGGCGGCCTCTTGATCGTCTTCTTCCTGCGGGACGGCGATGAGGGGGACCCGCAAGCAACTCCCAGCGGAGCGCCGGCCGTCGCCGCACCCACCCCCGAACCCGTCGCGTGCGGGGCCGAGCTCCCGGAGGCGGCCGGATCGGGCAAGAAGAGCTATCCGAAGGCGGACGACCAGAAGCTCGACCCGGACAAGACCTACACGCTGCGACTGGAAACATCCTGCGGAGACATCGAGATCGAGCTGGACCACGAGCAGTCACCGAGAACGGCCAACTCGGTGGCCTTCCTCGCCCGCGAAGGCTTCTACGACGGGTTGGTCTTCCATCGCATTGTCCCGGACTTCGTCATCCAGGGAGGCGACCCGCAGGGTGACGGCAGTGGCGGTCCGGGCTACGACGTCGTCGAGCCGCCGCCGGAGGACTTCAAATACGACCAACGCCTCGTCGCGATGGCGAAGAGCCAGAACGATCCACCCGGGACGTCCGGATCGCAGTTCTTCATCGTCTCGGGCCCGGAGGGCGGAGACCTGCCGGCCGAGTACGGCTACTTGGGCAAGGTCGTCGACGGCATGGACATCGTCGAGAAGATCGAAGCCCTCGGAAGCGAAGGGGAACCGCAGCCTTCGGCCTGGGCGTACATCGAGCGCGCGAGCATCGTCGAGGAGTAGGACCCGTTGACGGCCGTCCACGGGAATCCGTCCGCTCCATCGTTCGCCGAAGCCGACGGCGTGCGGATCCGCATCCACCACCTGGGCGGGACCGGACCGCCGCTCCTGTGCGTTCACGCGACGGGATTCCACGGGCGCGTGTGGGAACCTTTCGTGCCTCCGCTGCGGGAGCACTTCAGCGTTATCGCGCTCGACCAGCGCGGCCACGGCGACTCGGACAAACCCGACGGACCGTACGATTGGCCGAAGTTCGGCGACGATGCACTCGCCGTCGTCGATCATCTCGGCCTCGACAACCCCGTCGGGATCGGTCACTCCGCCGGCGCGACGGCGCTCGTCTTCGCGGAGAGCAGCCGGCCGGGCACGTTCTCGCGTCTCGTGCTCATGGACCCGACGTTGGTCCCGCCCGAATATCGCGAAGTCGCGCCCGGCGGGTTCAACCCGATGTCTGAGCAGGCCCGGCGCCGGCGCGCCGTCTGGGACTCGAACGACGAGCTGATCGAACGTCTTCGCACAGGCACACCGTTGGCGGGCTGGCGCGAGGATTTCCTCCGGGCCTACGTCACGTACGGGACGGACACACAACCCGACGGCACGGTCCGGTTGAAGTGTCCCCCGGAGGTCGAAGCTCAGGTGTACGCGATGGCACCCACGAACATGGGTTGGGAGCGGCTCGCCGAGGTGCGTTGTCCGACCCTCTTCCTGACCGGCGAGAGCTCACCGATATGGGGAGGAGATCGCGGCGAGCTCGCGGCTGCCCGTCTGGGGTCGGGGCGCGCGGAGAAGATGGTTGGAGGACACTTCTTCCCGATGGAGCATCCCGACGAGACGGCGCAGCGGGTCGTCCGCTTCCTGACTGGTCGCTGATGGACGTCCGCGAACACGAAGCGACGCCGCTGATCGAGGGACTCGGCTTCCCGGAATCACCTCGGTGGCGCGACGGTCGCCTGTGGTTCTCGGACTTCGTTTCGCGCAAGGTCCAGATCGCCGATCTTGCCGGGAACATCGCCGACGTGGTCGAGGTACCGAAGGTGCCCTCGGGACTCGGGTGGCTGCCGGACGGCCACCTCCTCGTCGTCTCGATGGAGGACCGCAAGATCCTCAAGCTCGAAGAGAAGGGCCTCGTTCAGCACGCCGACCTTTCTCATCTCGCGCGATTCCAGTGCAACGACATGGTGGTGGACTCGTTCGGCCGGGCCTACGTCGGCAACTTCGGGTTCGATTACGCCGGCGGCGGCCGGACGCAGGCCACTGTGCTCATCCAAGTGACGCCGTCGGGCCGGTCGCACGCCGTCGCCGACGGATTGTTCTTCCCGAACGGCTCAGCGATAACGCCGAACGGCCGCACGCTGATCGTCGCCGAAACCTTCGCCGCACGGCTCACCGCCTTCGAGATAGTGCCGGGCGGAGGATTGGGCGTCCGGCGCGTGTTCGCTCACTTCGGCGGACGAAAGCGCGGGCGCGTCCCCGACGGGATCTGCCTCGACGCTCACGGCGCCGTCTGGGTGGCATCGCCGTCCACCAACGAATGCGTCAGGGTGCTCGACGGCGGGACGATCACCGACCGTGTGTCCACGGGAACCGACAACGCGATCGCCTGCATGCTCGGCGGTCCGGACCGCAAGACCCTGTTCATCTGTGTGGGCCGGCTCGGTCAGGAAGGCGCCGGGAAGATCCTGGCTGCCCCCGTGGACGTCGAGGGCGCCGGGCTCCCGTGAGACGCTGTATCAGCGGCGGCGTCCGGTAATCCGGAACGGCCCGGTTACCTCGAACGTCACACCGCGTCCGTACCCGCGCTGCGAGCTGAAATACAGGCGGTGCCCGGACGGATCGAGGGCCGGGCCGGCGATCTCCGACGCCGTGTGCTGGAGACCGGTGAGCTTGAGGAACCGCGCAACTACCCGGTCCTGCGTGATCATCACGATGTCGAGATCGTCTCCGTCCTCGGCGACGAAGAGATCACCCGAGGCCTTGGCCACGACGACGTTGTCAACGCCGAGAAGCGGCGGGTTCACGAGCGCCAGGCCGTCGTAGAGGATCGACATCCGCGCGTTGCGCGTGTCGTACGTCCACACGCGGTCGTCGTTCTTCGTCGTGAAGTAGACGATCCCGTCGTCGAACCACGTCCCCTCACCGCCGTTGAATCGCTTCGCCTTGGGAACCTGATTTCGCATCGGTTTGCTCGTGGCCGATGGGTCGGGGACCCCATGCCACACCGTCCGTCCACCGCTGAGCACCTCCGCCACTTCGAGACGGCCGCGGCTGAGGTTCGGGTAGCGCTTCGGCGTGAACCGGTAGAAACGTCCGTCGGGCTGGTCTTCGGTCAGGTAAACGCGCTTGCGCACCGGATCGACGGCCGCCGACTCGTGGGAGAACACCCCCATCGCGTCGTGAACGACCGGCACCTTCCCGCCGAAGGGGTCGCACTCCCACACTCGGCCCCCGTTGAACTCCTCGCACGATAGCCACGTCCCCCACGGCGTCGGACCACCGGCGCAGTTGCTCGAGGTCCCGGTGAGGATCGGGTACGCGCCGACGATCTCGCCGTCGCGATCGAAGCGAACGGCTCCCGCGCCGCCCAAGCCTTGGGGCACCTCGCTGTTCGAGGTGTAGATCCATCCACCGTCTTTCGTACGGAAGGTCGCGCCGCCGTCGGGGAACGTGTGCCATAGGTAGGTCGTGCCGACGACCGGGACCCCGGCGATGGCGATGACGCGCGACGTGAAGCCTCGCGGAAGCATCAACCCGTTGGCGTCTGGCTCCTGGAGCTTGCCGTAGGGACTCCGGCCCGGCTGCGCCTCGGCCCCGAGCGCCTGTCGCCACACTCCAGGCCCGAGCGCGGCAGCGCCGAGCGCCACGAGACCGGAGGCGAGGAAGTCGCGACGTTTGATGGTCCGCACGGGAGCTGAACGCTACAATGTCGACTCTGGGCGGTAGACGCCCCACTCTTCGCGCAACACGCCGCACACCTCGCCCAGCGTCGCCATCCGACGGAACGCTTCCTTCATGGCGGGGAGGATGTTGGCCGTGCCCTTGGCCGCAGCGCGGACGTCCTCGAGCGCTTCCTTCACGGCGGCGGCATCGCGTTCGGCGCGTATGCGCTCGAGCTTGGCCGCCTGCCGGCGGCCGATCTCCGGGTCGAGCTGGAGGACCTCGGGGGGCTGCTCGTCGGCGAGGACGAACTTGTTTACACCCACGACGATCTGTTCCTCGGCCTCGATCCGCTTCGCCTCGCGATACGCCGCCTCCTCGATCTCTCGCTTCATCCACGTGATCGACTCCACCGCGCCTCCGCGATCGAGCACCTTATTGAGGAGCGCCTCGGCCGCCTCTTCGACCTCCGCCGTGAGCTTCTCGACGTAGTACGAGCCCGCGAGCGGGTCCGACGTGTCGGGGATGCCCGTCTCATAGGCCAGGATCTGTTGCGTTCGAAGAGCAAGACGTGCCGAGGCGTCGGTCGGGAGGCCGAGGGCTTCGTCCATGGAGTTCGTGTGCAGCGACTGCGTTCCTCCGAGCACCGCCGCCATGGCCTGGTACGCCACACGCACGACGTTGTTCTCCGGCTGCTGCGCCGTGAGCGTAGACCCGTCGGTTTGCGTGTGGAAGCGCAGCTTGAGGGAGCTCGGGTTCTCGGCGCCGAAGCGATCGCGCATGATCCGCGCCCACAGGCGCCGCGCCGCCCGGAACTTCGCGACCTCCTCGAAGAAGTTGTTGTGGCATCCCCAGAAGAACGAGAGCCTCGGCGCAAACGAGTCGACGTCTAGTCCGGCGGCCTGAGCCGACTCGACGTAGGCAACGGCGTCGGCGAATGTGAAAGCGATCTCCTGCACCGCCGTCGCGCCTGCCTCGCGCATGTGGTAGCCGGAGATGGAGATCGTGTTCCATCGCGGCAGCTCGGCAGCGCAGTACGCGAACGTGTCGGTGATGATCCGGAGCGCCGGCTTGGGCGGGTAGATGAACGTTCCGCGAGCTATGTACTCCTTGAGGACGTCGTTCTGGATCGTCCCTCCGAGCTTCCCCGCGTCAACGCCTTGGTCCTCGGCCGCCAGCTGATAGAGCAGCAGCAGCATCGCCGCGGGCGCGTTGATGGTCATCGACGTGGTGACCGTGTCCATCGGGATGCCGTCGAAGAGCGTCTTCATGTCCTCGACGGTGTCGATGGCCACGCCGACCTTGCCGACCTCGGTCGCTGCCATCGGGTCGTCGGAGTCGTAGCCCATCTGGGTGGGCAGATCGAAGGCCACCGAGAGCCCGGTCTGTCCGTGGTCGAGGAGGTAGCGGAACCGGGCGTTGGTCTCCTCGGCCGTCCCGAAGCCGGCGTACTGGCGCATCGTCCACATCCGCCCGCGGTACATCGTGGGATGGACGCCCCGCGTGAAGGGATACTCCCCGGGGGTGCCGAGGCGCGCGGGAAGATCGATCTCGGCGACGTCAGCCTCGGTGTAGGCGGGGCTGATCTCGATACCCGAGGAAGTACGGCGTGATTGGTCGTCTGACGACGAGGCCGCCATGGTTCGATGGTAGAGGGTTTCCACTAAGGGGGTCTGCGATGGCACGCCTGATCCGTCCGAACGAGCGGGAAGTTCAGCGCAACGACCACCCGGGCATGGAGCGATCGGTGGCGGTCAGCCGATCGACCGTTCGCAGCCAAGGCATCTACACGGCGGTGGTCCGGACGCCGCCGGGAGGCGGGACGCTCGTCCACCACCACGGTGATTGCGAGACGGTGGTCTACATCCTCCAGGGCCGGGCCCGGTTCTCGTGGGGCGCCACGGGAACCGAGGACGAGCTGATCGCCGACGTCGGTGACTTCGTGCACATCCCCGCCGGCGAGGTGCACGTCGAGTCGAACGTGTCGTTGACCGAACCGCTGGAAGTGATAGTGACGCGCAACTGCCCCGAACCCGTGACGGTGATAGTCGAAGGCGCTACCTAGTCGCCCTCGAGGTCGCTGATCCTCGCCTCGAGCTCGGATAGTCGTAAGGCGATGTCCGCGGAGGTGACCTCCGACGGCTTCGGTGTCTCGTCTTGGGCCCGCTGTGATCGGTCGCGGACAACGCCGCCCAACGTCTCCTGCACCGCCTTGCGCAACGCTCGCCCCTTGAGACCTTGCAACGCGAGGATCTGCCAACCGACGCCTTCCCCTTCCCGCTCTATCGCAAGGAGTACGTGTTCGGTGCCCACGTAGTTGTGCCCCAGCTGCAGCGCCTCGCCAAGAGCGAGGTGCAATACCTTGTTCGATCGAGGAGTGAAGGGGATGTGGCCGTGAGGAGTCTCAGACCCGCAGCCGATCATGCGCTCGATGTGCGCCCGCGTGGCCGCAACCGTAACGCCTTCGCCGGTCAGGACCTGCCAGGCGATCCCCTCTCCGATAGTGAGCAACCCCATCAGGAGATGCTCGGTGCCGATGTAG
>JBOGXL010000447.1:0-2527 GCA_050694575.1 Actinomycetota bacterium
GCGGTTCCCGGCGCAAGGCCGTCGCAGACGGCGGTTAGCCTGCGCACGTGAGGGAAACAGACGCCGAGATCGACGGCCTCCAGCGACTGCTTGACGAGAGCGATGCCAGCGCCGGTGAGCACCTTCGGCTCATCTTCGGCGGCACCAACCGCCTTGCGGCGAACGACCTCGCCGCGAAACTCGACGGCATCTTCGAAATGCACCTCGCGACCCTGACGGTCGAAGGCGCACCACTCGTGGCTCCTATCGACGGCATGTTCTTGCACGGAAAGGTCTTCTTCAGCGTCGCGGGGACGGCGGTTCGCTCGCGCCTGCTAAGGCGAGACGCCAGAGTGAGCGCCTCTTACACAGATGGCTCGTTCGCCTTCATCGTCCACGGCAAGGCGATCGAGGTGCCCGACGACTCCGATGCCGCGAAGGAGCTTCTGGAGGTTGCTCGCGAGCTCTACGTCGCGCTGTACGGACCCGGTTGGATCACCTTCCACGAACAGCGGAAACGTGAGAACAGAGGTCGTGATTGGTCCGGTTGGATCGAGCCTAGGGTCATGTTCGCCAAACGCTGAACCGCCGCGCGTCAGTTGTGCTGGATGCAATCCAGGACAACTAGTACAGGCAGTATTGAGTGATGCCCGGCCAGGATCTCCTGCGGTGGGCCGCCGATGCTGCTCTGGCCGGCGGCAGCATCGTCACTGTCGACACTCTGCGCGAGCCGTGGGGACCATGGATGCTGCATCTCGCGCGGGACGGCGATGCTGTCGACGTTGTGCTCAAGGCGGGACCGTCCGAGCGGCGGACCGAATTCGCGTGCGAGGTCGCTGCTTTGCGGTTCGCGGAAGAGCACGGGCTTCCTGCGCCAAGGCTTATCGCTGCAGACCTTTCTGGGTCCCTGGGTTCCATAGCTTTCGTCATCTCGGCGCTGAAAGGCGATAGCACGGTTCCCGTTGAGCCGACGGTGGAGCGCCTTCGATTGGCTGGTGCCGCAGCTGCCCTGGTTCATCGGGTTCCGCTTCGCCCACAGGAGAGCCTGCCAATTCGGGTACGTCAGATGCCGTGGATCGACTTCTCCGAGGAACGTCGCGGCGGGAAGTCGCCGACGACCGATCTGCTCGATGAGGTCGACGCGCGCCTCGCGGCGATATCACCGCCGCCCGCCGAAACGGTGTTGGTCCATGGCGACCTGTGGCAGGGCAACCTCTTGTTCGACGGCGACGTCTGCGTCGGGATCATCGATTGGGAGGCAGCCGGTGCGGGTGATCCCGGCGTCGACATCGGCTCTCTTCGCTGGGACGCGGCGATCCTCTTCGGCCCATGGGCCCCCGAGCACATCCTCGCGGGATGGGAGTTCGCTGCGGGCCGAGCGGCTATTGATGTTGCGTACTGGGACTTAGTGGCAGGTGCGAACACACCGGCTGACCTCAGTGCGATGGTCGATGCGATCGCCCAACAGGGTCGGTCGGATCTCGACGGCGGAACTCTCACGGCTCGGCGCGACCGATTCTTGGATGATGCGCTCGACAGTCTCGGACGTTGAACGGCACGGGGCTGCGTCCCGACGGGCGACTCGACATGATGACGTCGTGCGTCCATCACATGTCGTGCGGTGACGAGAGTCAGCTAGAAGGGCGAGGACCGGAGTTGACGTCAATTAAACGCCAAAAGTGCCCTCCGGAACGTGCCTGTCAGAGGCGTGGGCCGAGTCACACCGTCGTCTCTGTGGAGGCCAGGGCACTCCAAGGGACACCATGGACGCAAGTACGACGGTTTGCATCCATGACTACTGACCGCGAGTCGCTCGGGCCGCCTGATTAGATTCCACGTGATGCTAGGGAGTCCTCGGGCGTCACCGTCGGCAGAGAATGTCGCAGCGGTCCGGGCGTTTCTGACGCGTCGAGGAATTCTCGATGACGTCTACGCCGAGCGCTTCGTCAGGAGACGGAAGCGCGTCGCCGTCGACTCCCTCGCCTCGTTTCGAGGTCCGGCGCGATCGTTCTCATGGATCGCTGCTCGGACGAAGTTCTACGACCAGCTGGTCATCGAATGTCTAGACGCGGGCATTCGGCAAGTCGTCATCGTGGGCGCCGGGTACGACGCTCGGGCGTGGCGGTTTGCTCGCGACGACGTTCGCTTCGTCGAGGTGGATCACCCGGCCACACAAGAGCGCAAGAAGGCGCTCGCGCCGCCCGGCGGCCCCGAGTACGTGGCCGCAGACTTGTCGGTGCAGCGGCTTGCTGACGCACTTGCGTCCCGTCTGACGCCAGGCGAACCCGTATTGGTCACCTGCGAGGGGCTGACGCCGTACCTGCACGAGACCGCCGTTCGTAGCCTCTTGTCGCAGGCTGCTGAACTTTGCCCGGCCGGATCGCGACTCGGGGTCGAATTCGGAACGAAGGCGGTAGCCGCAGGCCCGCTCAGGTTGCGATGGGTCCCCGTCGTGATGCGCGTGTTGCAGCGGTGGAGCGGCGAGCCCCTCCAATTGGAGCTTCAGCAGGAGGAGGTGCCCGCTCTGCTCCGTGACACGGGGCTGGAG
>JBOGXL010000448.1:0-1592 GCA_050694575.1 Actinomycetota bacterium
GCCGTCGCGGCCGGCTATGTCCTGCTCCAGAAGGCGGGTTGGGACATCACCGACTGGCGCCAGGCCGGAGGAACGAAGCCAACGTTTCCCATAGGAACCCTCGGCAACTCGGCGTTCACCGCCTCATTCGTGGGCATGGCTTCACCCTTCGTCGTCTATCGCGCGCTGTCCTCGCGTGCCCTCAAGCGGCTGTTCTGGGGATTCGTGCTGGTCGGCATCCTCGGAGCCTTGTGGTTCACAGGGGGGCGTGCGGGGATGCTCGGCGGCGCGGCCGGGATCGTGGCGATCCCGCTGTTCATGTCGCGGCTGAGGCCCCTGCGCAAAGCTGCGCTCGTCCTGCTGACGATCGTCGCGCTCATGGTCGTGCCCGTGGTGTTCGGTGACCCGACGGACACGCAGCGGACGGCGCCGTTGCGCACGGGTACCGCCGGCTATCGGGTCCAGATCTGGGACGCGTCGTGGCGGATGTTCCTCAACCGGCCCGTTCTGGGATGGGGCCCGGAGACGTTCTACGGCAACTACCCACGCTTCCGCACCGCCGATGAAGCGCGCCGCCAGGGCCTGGCGATCTCCGACAAGCCTCACAACATCTACCTGGGCTGGGCGACCTCGACGGGCGCCGTCGGCGTGGTTGCGTACGTCCTTCTCTTCGGTACGGCCCTGTTGCTTGTGGCGCAGCGGGTGACGAAGCTCGATGCGACCCGGCGACTGTTGGCGGCAACGTTCGGCGCCGGCCTCGTCGCGTACCTCGTCCAAGGCGTGTACTCGATCGACGTACCCCCCTTGTTGTTCCTCGGTTGGATATCCCTCGGCGGCATCGCCGTCTTGGTGAACCGCAGGGGCGAGCCGTCGGCCGGCGGCGAGGCCGTGCTCGACGCCGACCCGACGAACGCAGCAGCGGGCGATGAAGGTGGCGCACGACGGCGCCGGATCGACGTTCCTGCCCTCCGTCGCGGTTGGGTGCTGCCGACGGCGGTCGGAACGCTCGTCCTGTTGCTCATCTCGTTCGGCTTCGGACCTCTGCGTGCCGACCACGCTGCATGGGCCGGGGAACGGCGTGCAGCGCTCGGTTGGTCTTCGGACACGATGGAGCTCTACGAGAAGGCGATCTCGCTCAACCCACGCGAGGCGGCATATCGCGGCCTGGCCGGCTCGTATCTGGAGCGCATAGCGTCGAACCGCGCGACACCGTTCCCACAGGCAACCGCGTTGCGCCGGTCGGCTGCGATGTACCTCCAGGCCCTCGACCTGCAGCCCAGGAATGTGTACTTCATGATCAACGCCGCTCGCGTGTACGCGCGCCTCGGGAGATCCGAGGACAAAAAGTACTTCCCACGGGGAGATCGATTGATGGGGCAGGCCGTGACGCTCGACCCCCTGAATCCGCAGATGCGCGACCTCTACACGGATCTGCTGAACCAGTGGCAGAAGGAGCTGAAGGGCCGTCAGCAGCGTGAGGTACTGAACCGTGCCCGGACCCAGGCGGGGATCGCGCAGCAACTCCGCGCCGGCAGGGTCATCCGATAGGTTGCCGGCGCGGTGCCCAGCGACGCGCGTGACGTAGCGGTCGTCGGCGCGTCGGTCGCGGGACT
>JBOGXL010000449.1:0-1935 GCA_050694575.1 Actinomycetota bacterium
AGCCACAGCGGCGGGTACTGCATCGTCTCCGTCGACCCGACCGCTGCAGGGTTCATCGGACGGACGATCGACGTCACTCACAACTTCACGCAGCTTCTCGGCCTGAACCTGATCAACCTTTCCTACACGGTCCACGTCGACATCCTCCCGGCGGCGAAAAGTCCGATCGCCGGTGTGGTCGGTCCCAACGGCGAGCGCCGCTGGTCCGCGGAGTACACGCCGATAGTGGTCTCCGCGTCGCTGGACGCTTCGGTGCTCGGCATCCCGCTCATCGACGCCGACGTCGACCTCAACCTCGGCACCGTCCGGGCCGAGGCATGCGCGGGAGCAACGTGCTGATGGCCTGCGTGCGCCGATGCCTCCACTCGCTCCGGCGATCGGAGGACGGAGCCACCGTGGCCGAGCTCGCCGTGGTGTCACTCGTCGGCGGGATCGCGCTCACCTTCCTCGCCATCTTCCTGGTCAACGCGCTCGAAACCGGGATCTTCACCGAAGGACAGGTAAACACCATCAACGACGCCCGGAACGCTCTCCAGCGGATCGAGAAGGAGATCCGCGGCGCCGACTCGATCGTATGGTGCACGCCGACGGGCAGTTGCCTCCAGGTGGGAGCCCAGAAGGTCGACGGGGGCTTCCGGACCGTTCGATACAGGCACAACGGCACGACGCTTCAGCGCCAGGAGCTCGACGACGGCTCCGGGACCTGGGGAGCTCTCCGCACGATCGTCGAGCGCGTCGCCAACTCCGGCGCGCAGCCCGTCTTCGCGTGCGATACGCAGAGCACGTACCTCCGCGTGAACGTCGATCTCCACCTCGAGCCCACCCCGCAGTCCGACCCGAACTTCAACGTGAATACGTCGATACGTCCGAGGAATTTCGCCTCGATAGCGAGCTGCCCATGACCACGATCGGCAGAGCGGTCCGGCGCGACCAAGGCGGTTCCACGATGGCGGCCGTCCTCATGGTCGTGATGGTGGTGGCTGTGATCGCCGTGTCGTCCATGCAGTTGGCGCAGCACTCCAACGACGCGACGAGCGTCGACCGCGAACGGCTCCAATCGGTCTCGTCGGCGGAGGCAGGGGTCACCGAGGCGATAGGACGCATCCAGGCCGGCGCCTCCTGTGACGCTACCGCAACGGCCTTCGGACCTCTCTACGACGGCAGCAAGCTCCTGGGCCGGTACCGGACCCGCATCGACCCCGAATCGGGAACGACGTGCGGCCAGACGCCCAGGCGAGTCATCCACTCGTGGGGCTACGCCCCAACGGGCGGCACGCGCGCATTGCGACACCTCGAGGTCACCGTCGAGCTCGTGCCGAGCTCCGGCTTCCCCTTCACGCTCTTCGCCGAGGGCTCGACGGGCACGATCTACGTCAAGAACAACGGAACCATCGACGGCGACATCTACTCGGAGCTCCTCGACCAGTCGAAGAACAACGTCGCGTCGCGCAACATCATCACGACGGGCTCGATCGTGACGAAGAACAACGCGAGCTACTCCGGCACGCTGTGGGCGGGTGGCAACATCTCCATCCAGCAGAACAGCGTGATAGGTCAGTCCCTCATCGCCACCGGCACCGCGCCCGGGGCCCAAGGAAACATCGTTCTCGGCGACAACAGCCGTGTCGGTGGGGACGCGCTTGCCAAGGGAACGGTGACCCTCGGGAGCGGGGCGGTCGTGCACGGATCGATCTCGCAGAACAACCCGGGCCTGCCGCCGCCCCCCGTCCTGACGAAACCGACCTTCACGTGGAACCCGGCGAACTACACACCCAGTCCGACGCAGAACACCTCGGCCAACGTCACCGCGGCACTTAACACCAACCGCAACAACCTCCAGGGCACCTATCGATCGACGGACTCTGGTGGAACCATCGTCTTCCCCGACAACGTGACCATCACCGGACCGCTCACCGTGGTGAGCTCCGGCAAGGT
>JBOGXL010000450.1:0-5586 GCA_050694575.1 Actinomycetota bacterium
GGCGGGCTGGACGACTTCCAGCTCGTGGGTGTCGCCGTGTCGCTCCTCGTCGTCGGTCTGGGCTTCAAGGCGGCCCTGGTCCCGTTCCATATGTGGACGCCCGACACCTACCAAGGCGCGCCGACGCCGGTCACCTCCTTCATGGCCGGCGCGACGAAGGCCGCGGCCTTCGCGGCCATGTTGCGCGTCCTGGTCGTCGCGCTCCCGGAGCTGCGCTGGGACTGGCAACCGCCGCTGGCCGCGCTGACGGTTCTGACCATCGTGTTCGCTTCCGTCCTCGCGATCGCACAAACAGACGTCAAACGGATGCTCGCGTACTCGTCGATCTCCCACGCCGGGTTCATAGCCATCGCCGTCGTCGCCGCGAGCAGGAGCGGTATCGCCGCGGCGCTCATGTATCTGGCCGTCTACACCGCGATGACCATCGGGGCCTTCGCGTGCGTCATGTTGTTCGTGGACCGCGAGGGGGCCGAGCGGACGCACCTCACGAAGTACTCCGGCCTCGGCGTGCGCCGTCCGGCCGCCGCGGCGCTCTTCGCGTTCTTCCTGTTCTCGCTGGCCGGCATCCCGCCCACCGGGGGGTTCTGGGCGAAGTGGTACGTGTTCTTCGCAGCCGTCCGCGGGGACCACACTTGGCTGGCCGTCGCGGCCGTACTGTCCAGCGTCGCCGCGGCCTTCTTCTACGTTCGGGTTGCCGTCGTGATGTTCATGCAGGACCCGGAGGAAGGCGACGAGATGCCGCTCGACACCTCGGTCGGGCTGCGCGTGGCCCTCGCCGTGTGCGCGGCCGTCGTCATCGCCGCGGGAGTGGCGCCCGGGTTCTTCCTATCGCTGGCCGAGCGGGCGGTCCCGTTCGGGGGCTGAGGTGGCCGCCGCTCTGAGGACGCTGCTCATCTACGACGGCGAGTGCGCGTTCTGCCGTTGGGGCATGCACGTCGTGAGACGGCTCGATCGTGGCGGCGTGTTCGGCTTCTGCCCGTACGGAACGCCGACGGCCGAGTCGATCCTGAGCCGGCTGCCGGCGGAGCGGCGCTACACCTCCCACCACGCCTTCCGGGACGGTGTCCTGCACTCCGCCACCGACGCCGCCCGGGTCACGCTCGAGGGGCTGCCGCTCGGTCGCATCGCTGTCGCGCTCCAGGCTCACCGCCTGTATCCGCTGATCGCCCGCAATCGCGCCGTGCTCGGCCGGCTTGTGCCGCACAGGTCGCTCCTCGACACGTGTTCGCAGCCGAGGACGCGGGTCTGAGCTCACTCGAGCGCTGCTGACGCCGCCGGGCTGTGCGCTAGGATTCCGCCCGGGTCCAGGCCTATCCCCCGCGGGGGGGTAGACTTTGAGAAAAGATTCACGAGCGGACGGGAGGCTCGCGGCGTGACCGGCTACTACGTCAGCTACGCGGCCGTAGCCGCCCTCGCGATAGTCATCCTCCTCTTCGGGGTCGGCACCTTCGCCGCCTGGCGGGCGCTCCGCCCGCAACGCCCCAACCGCCAGAAGCTCGAGATCTACGAGTGCGGCATCGACCCGATCGGTGAGACGTGGAAGCAGCCCAACGTCCGGTATTACATCTTCGCGTTCCTCTTCGTGATCTTCGACGTGGAAGCCCTCTTCCTCTTCCCGTGGGCCCTCGTCTACGAGAGCTTGGGCCTGTTCGCGGTCGTCGAGATGATCCTGTTCGTCGCCATCCTCTTGTTCGGCCTGTTCTACGCCTGGGGCAGGCGGGTCCTGGATTGGGTGTGAGCCATGGCGCTTCTTGACTCGGTCGAGCTGCCGAAGCCGCTGAAGTACACGCTGAACTGGGGGCGGAAGTACTCCCTGTGGACGCTGCAGTTCGGTCTGGCGTGCTGCGCCATCGAGATGGCGGCGTCGATGATGCCGCGCCACGACATCATGCGCTTTGGCGTCATCCCGCTCCCCGCCTCGCCTCGCCAGGCCGACGTGATGATCGTTGCCGGGACGTGCGTGGACAAGATGATCCCGTCGATCATCCGCGTCTGGGAGCAGATGCCCGAACCCAAGTACGCGATCAGCTTCGGCTCGTGCTCGAACTCAGGCGGCCCGTACTGGGACTCCTACTCCGTCGCGAAGGGGATCGACCAGTACCTGCCCATCGACGTCTACGTGCCCGGATGCCCGCCACGACCCGAGGCGCTGCTCGACGGGATCATGAAGCTCCAGGAGAAGATCCAGCACGAGTCGCTCAAGGAGCGCCTCAGTGCCTCCTAGCGCACCGAGCGCGGCCCCCGACGCCGGTCTGGACAGCATCGAGAGCGAGCTGCGCGCTCAGCTCGGTGACGCCGTCCTCGAAGCGACGGTGGATAGGGGTCAGCTCATCGTGCGCGTTCCGTCCGAACGCCGTCCGGAAGTGCTGGGTCTGTTGAAAGCGCTCGGCTACTCGTTCTATTCGTTCTGCTTCGCCGTGGATTGGCCGGACGAGAGCCGCTTCGAGGTTGTGGACCACGTCTATTCGCCCGAGGACCGCACGCGGGTGAGCGTGAAGTGCGACGTTCCCCGCGACAACCCACGCCTCCCCACGGCGACGAAGGTGTATGGGGGCGCCGATTGGAACGAGCGCGAGACCTGGGAGCTCTTCGGCGTCGTGTTCGTCGGCCACCCGCGACTGCGGCGCTTGCTGCTGCCGGACTGGCAAGAGGGGTTCCCGATGCGCAAGGACTACGTCCTGCGGGCGCGTGTCGAGAAGCCGTGGCCGGGTGAGTTCTTCTCGGGATGATCTGTCGATGGCCATAGACCTGAAGACGCGCGGCTTCATCACCGCCATCGTCGACCGCGACATGGCCACCGGCGACATGGTCCTCAACATCGGCCCCCAGCACCCCTCGACGCACGGCGTCCTTCGGGTCGTTGCGCGCTTGGACGGAGAGCGCGTCGTGGAGGCCGAGCCCGTCCTGGGATACATGCACCGGGCGTTCGAGAAGCTCGCCGAGCAGCGGACGCCCATGCAGAACACGGCTCTCTTCAACCGCCTCGATTGGGTTTCGGGCTTCTGCAACGAGGTGCCCTACTGCATCGCCTGCGAGAAGCTCGCCGGCATCGAGGTGCCGAAGCGCGCGCAGGTGCAGCGCGTGATCCTGTTCGAGCTCACTCGTCTCGCCTCGCACGCACTCTTCTGCGGGATCTACGGCCTCGAGCTCGGCGCGTTGACGCCGCCCATGTACGGGTACAGAGACCGCGAGTACGCCCTCGACCTGCTCGAGATGGTCACCGGCCAACGCATGCACACGAACTGGGCCCGTATCGGCGGGCTCAAAGAGGACTTCCCAGAGGGGTTCTACGAGCGGGTGCCGCCGATCCTCGAGTACTACCGGACGCGGGTGGAGCAGTGGCTCGAGTTCCTCATCGGCAACGACATCTTCGTGCAACGAACGCGAGGGATCGGCGACCTGCCGGCCGCCGTCGCTCTCGACTACGGCGTCTCCGGTCCCAACCTCCGCGCTTCCGGCGTCGCGATGGACGCCCGGAAGGAAGAGGAATACCTCGGGTACACCGACTACGAGTTCGAGGTACCGGTAGGGGAGCGCGGCGATTGTTTCGACCGCTACGTGCAACGCGTCCGCGAGATGTGGGAGTCCTGCAACATCATCGAGCAGGCGCTCGACGACCTGCCGTCCGGTCCTATCAATACCGGCGTGGGACGCACGTTCAAGGTCCCGGCGGGCGAGGTCTACATCCGCGCCGACGGGCCTCGTGGTGAGAACGGTTACTACCTGATCTCGCTGGGCGACAAGGAGCCGTACCGGCTGAAGATCAGGACGGGGTCGTTCTCGAACGTGAGCGTGCTCCCCTACCTCCTGAAGGACACGTACATCCCCGACATCGTCGCCATCATGGGCTCGCTGGACTTCGTCGTCGGGGACATCGATCGATGAGCGACGCCCTTCGCCTGCCCATATCGGCCGTGGTGGTCTTCGTCGGCGCTCTGCTCTCGACCGGCGTTCTGCTCTACGGGCTCCTGAAGATCCACTCGCGCATCATGAACCGCGTCGGACCGATGTACGCGGGTCGCTTCCACGGGATCGGTCAGCCCATCGCGGAATTCCTCAAGCCGATCCAGAAGGAAGACATCGTCCCGACGGCCGCGGATGCTCCGGTCTTCCGCCTCGCGCCACTCGTGGCCGTCTTCGCCTCCTTCCTCGTGTTCGCCGTCATCCCCGTCGCCCCCGGCATCGTGGCGGCACCGACCGAGCTCGGGCTGTTCTTCGTCCTGGCGATCTCGGCCATCAGCGCGATAGCGGTCGTCATGGCCGCCTACGCGTCGAAGAGCAAGTTCACGCTCGTCGGCGGATTGCGCGCCGTCGGCCAGATCATCGCTTACGAGTTGCCGGTGATCCTCGGCTCCGTGTCGGTCGCTATGCTCGCCGGGAGCCTCAACCTCACCGAGATCGTCGACGCGCAGAGCTCACTGCCCTTCGTCGTCTGGCCCCTGCCCTTCGGCGCCATCGCCTTCGGGATGTTCCTCATCGCGTCCTTCGCCGAGGTGATGTGGAACCCCTTCGACATGCCGGCCGCCGAGTCGGAGATCGTCACCGGCGCCCTCACCGAGTACTCGGGGATGCGGTTCATCTTCTTCTACATTTCCGAGTTCGCCCACGTCGTCGCTCTTTCGGCGCTCGGCTCCCTGCTGTTCCTCGGCGGCTGGAACGGCCCGATCCTCCCGCCGATCGTCTGGTTCTTCGTAAAGGTGGTCGGCTTCGGGATCTTCTTCATCTGGGTCCGCTTCACGCTGCCGCGTCTCCGCGAGGACCAGCTCCAGAAGCTGGCGTGGAAGCTCCTCATCCCGCTCGGCCTCCTCAATGTCCTGGGGATCTCCGTGTACAAGGTCTTGACGTGAAGGCGGAGAACCGCGTGACCGACGACACGGCGATCCGTGACGTCGAGCGACGCCAACGCCGCCGCCTGAAGATCCCGGCCCTGGGGATCTTCGACGCGATGAAGGTGACGCTCCGGACGATGCTGTCGAAGGCCGTCACCGTGCAGTACCCCGAGGAGCGGATCGAGCTCCCGGAACGGACACGCGGTGTCATAGCGCTCCTCGAGGAGAACTGCACGGTCTGCATGCTGTGCGCGAAGGAGTGCCCGTGCTGGTGCATCTACATCGAGGGCCACAAGGTCACCAAGCCCGGGAAGCGCAAGCCCGTCAACGAGCTCGACCGCTTCGCCATCGACTACGGCTTGTGCATGTACTGCGGGATCTGCGTGGAAGTGTGTCCGTTCGACGCCCTCCACTGGTCTCCGTACTTCGAGTACAACTCCTACACCTACGAAGGGATGGTCCACGAGTCGGACGTCCTCCAGTCCTGGCAGGAGCACGTCCTTCCTCCGCCTCCGCTGGTCCCGGACGCCGACGCGAAGGCGCAGGAGCTCCAGCAGGTCGCGCACGACAAGCGCAGCGAGGGCATCTGGGCGGTCATCCGCGAAGCCGACAAACGCGACGCTTTCCTCGCCGCGCAAGCCGCAGCCTCAGGCGGAGTAGCCGCTCTTCCGGATGAACCCCCGGCCGCCAGTGCCGTCCAGGCGCCGGCGGCGCCGGAGCCTGCTTCGGGCGCCGAGCCCGCAGCGCCTCGGGCGGC
>JBOGXL010000451.1:0-4837 GCA_050694575.1 Actinomycetota bacterium
GGCCAGTTGTGCCTCGCGGACCCGGCGATGCCGGCCTGGATGGCGGCGCTGGGTCGGTCGTATGCGCGAAGCCGCCCGGCCTTGCGAGCACTCTTCGCCGACGCCGGGCTGGACGTACAGGTGCAGCGCTCGCTCCTCCCCGGAGTCGTCTTCGCGACGATGGGTGTCAAGAACTGACCCTCCACGTCCGAGAAGCGACCCCCGCGGATGCCGACCGCTTGACGGCGATCGCCCATGGCGCCAAGCGCTATTGGGGCCATGACGAATCGCTCATCTCCCTGTGGCGGGACGACCTGACCGTCACGGCCGAGTTCATCGGCTCCCATCCGGTCCTCTGCGCCGAAGATGAGGGCGAGATCGTTGGCTTCTACGTGCTGTCCGGCGCAGACGAGACCTTCGAGCTCGAGCACATGTGGGTCCACCCGGATAACATCGGACGTGGCACCGGTGCCGCCCTCTTCCGTCATGCCGTCGACACAGTCCGCGAGCTCGGCGGATCGACGCTGCGGATCGTCTCGGATCCCAACGCCGCCGGGTTCTATCTGGCGATGGGCGCCCGCCGCGTAGGCGATGCCCCGTCCAGACCGGAGGGGAGGATGCTTCCCTTGCTCGAGTTGGTGATCAACTGATGGCCGCGATCAAGGACGTCGTTTTCGACTGCGCGAGAGCAGCGCCCCTCGCTCGATTCTGGGCGGCGGTGCTCGACGACTACGACGTTCGGCCGTACGACGACGAGGAGATCGCACGTCTCGCCGAAGTGGGTCTGACTCCGGAGACCGACCCGGTTGTCTTCGTTGACGGACCCGGCCCGAATATCTGTTTCCAGCAGGTGCCGGAAGGGAAGACCACGAAGAACCGCTTGCACCTGGACCTCACCGCGGCCGACAGGCGACACGAGGTGGAGCGATTGATCGGGCTCGGCGCGTCCGTCTACTACGAGGGCGCCGGCTGGACGACCTTGCAGGACCCCGAAGGCAACGAGTTCTGCGTCGCCGACCCGTGAGACTGTTCAGGCTTCTCCTCGTCCTCCTCGCCGTGCTCTGGCTCGCCGGCGAGCTGACCGTCGTCCCCATCGCCGAAGGACGCATCGAGCAACGCGTCGCCGAGCTCAACCGCGACGCAGCGAACGTCAACGCGAACATCGACTCGTTCCCCCTCGTATCGCGCCTGGTGTTCACGGGACGCGTCAATGAGGTCACGCTGACCCTCGAGCGTGTCGCACGAGCTCGGCTCACTTTCGCCGAGGTCCGTTTCGCGCTCGAAGGGATCGAGGTCGACCGCGCGACGTTGCTCCAGCGCCAGCCCAAGGTCACGGCCATCGACCGCGGGACGATCACCGCCGTCATCGACACGGGCGTGTTGGGCAACGTCGCATCGGCGTTGCGACTGAATCCCAGGGTCCGGGGTCGTACGCTGGTCGTCGGGCTGCTGTCCTTTCCGATCCCGTCGGATCTTGTCCCGTGTCAGCCCGAGGTGCGCGTCGAAGACAACGACGTGATCGTCTCGTGCACCATCGACGAAGTGCCGGAGGTGTTGCTGGACGCCGCGCAGGGCGGCTGATCAGTCGAGGCGGCGCCAGCGAGCTTCGGCCCGGGTGAGCACCTCGCCGTCGGCGCCCACGATCTCGCCCTCGGTGAAGTAGCTGGGGTCTTCGCTCCTCACGATCCGTCCCCGAAGGACGAGCGGTTGCTCGTCGGGGACGGGACGGCGGTACCGGAGACGGAAGTCGGCCGTGGCGATGCGCGCTTGGGGGCCGAGGGCCGAGTGCAAGGCGATGCCTTGCACCTCATCGAGCATGGCCGCCTGGATCCCGCCGTGGACGACACCCGGCGCGCCGGCGAAGTGCTTCGGCGTGACGTATTCGGCTTCCACAGATCCGTCCTCGAAGAGCTGGAAGCGCAGACGCAGACCGAGATCATTGCGCTGTCCGCAGCCGAAGCACGTGTCTTCGGGTCCGTCCATCACCAACCACTCGGGCATGGCGTGATGCTACCGGCGGCTCAGGTGACGACGAAGGAAGAGATCGCAGCTGCGGCGCCGCCGACCATCAGACGGCGCCGGGTGACGTTCGTAATGGTTACTCCCTCGCGATGAGCGTGGCCGTCAGCGTGAGGGTTTCGTCGTCACGAACGTAGGCGAGCCGTACCCGATCGCCCGGGACCTTACGCCGGATGGCCGCCGCGAGCTCGTTCATTCCCGAGATGCGCTCACCGTCCACGCGCGTGACGAGATCTCCTTCGCGCAGCCCGGCTTCGGCGGCCGGGGAGCCCGGCTCGATGGCGGTGATCAAGGCCCCACCTAGACCCGAGACCGGATCGGTACCGGTGACGCCGAGGAACGCGACGGGCGGGGGAGTCTCGCCTTGCTCGAGCCGTCGCGCAGCCTGCATCGCCGTGTCGATGGGGACGGCGAAGGCGACACCGTCGGAGCCCTGCCCGCGCACGGCTACGTTGATGCCGATCACGCGGCCGAGCCGATCGGCGAGCGGGCCTCCGGAGTTGCCGGGGTTCAGCGGCGCGTCGGTCTGGATCGCGTCGACGACCGCCTCTCCGGTCGGCAGCGTCCGACCGAGGCCGCTGACGACCCCCGCCGTGACGCTGTCCTGCAGACCGAAAGGACTTCCGATGGCCACGGCGAGCTGACCGACGCGGACGTCGATCCCGCGCGCGAGCTTCGCCGCACGCAGGCCGCGACGAGTGACCTTGACCACGGCGATGTCGCGTCCCGGGTCGCGTCCGACGACTTCGCCGGTGATCCGATCGCCGTCGGACAGCCGGACGCTCACTTCTTCGGCCCCCTGGACGACGTGGGCCGCCGTGAGGATCGACCCGCTGGTGTCGTAGATCACGCCCGAACCGGCACCCGTCTCGGTGCGGATCTGGACGACCGATGGGAGCAGGGTGCGCGACACGGACACGACGGGCTCGTCGGCGCCGTTGGAGCCGATGGGCGACGTGCCGTCAACGGCGGTCGACGACGCGGGCGCGTCGGGCCGCGAGACGAAGACGCCGGCGGCGAAGGCGAACGAGGCGATAACGAGTGCCCCGGCGACGAGGGGGCCGAAGCGCCGGCGCTGCTTGGGTGCCTCGGGCTCGTCGGTCGCGGGGATGGTGTAGAGCGGGGGTTTGGAGTCGGTCATCTACGCGCTGCTCTCCTCGGTTGGGTTTGCGTGATCGAACGGGCAGTATCCCCGATCGCCGTCGTCGGCGATGCGGACGATGTTCACGTCTGCCTCGGGAGTCCGTTCAGAAGCTGTGAAGGTGCTCGAGCTCCCGAGACCTATGCCGTAGGCGACGCTCGCCAAGCCTACCGCCGCGATCGCAAGGACTCTCCGCATCGAAAAGGCTCCTTTCGGGATGTGACTGTGCCATGTATGGCGTCAGCGTGCTGTTAGCGCGTGTTAGCAGGCGTTTCATGTCGATCCTTCCGGCGGCTTGAGCGGTGATCCGCTCGGCAGCGGGCCGGGGTCGGGCCGCATCGGCAGCCAGACGACGAATACCGAACCGCTGCCGTCGGCAAGCGCTCGGGCCGTGCCGGCGTGGGCCTCGGCGATCTGACGCACGATGGCCAGACCGAGCCCGGCCCCTCCGCCGGCTCGCGACCGCGAGGCGTCCGCGCGCCAGAACCGATCGAAGGCTCGCGCGCGATCTTCGTCGGACATCCCGGGTCCGTCGTCGGCTACGGCGAGCCACGCCCATCCGCCGACCGAACCCGAGCCGACGCGCACGCTCGAGCGCTCCGGCGCGAGCCGCACGGCGTTGTCGATGAGGTTGGCGACGGCGCGCCGAACCGCATCGGGATCGGCCGTGACCGTCGCAGCCTCGCCCGCGACATCGATGCCGATCCCGCGGGCGCTCGCGCGTGCGGTGAGCTCCTCGACCACATGGCCGAGCGCTTCGCGAAGATCGACGCTCTCGCGTCGTGCGAGCGGAGTTCCTTCCCGCGCAAGGACGAGGAGGTCGTCCACCAAACGGCCCATGCGTTCGGCCGCGCGCTGCGCCGCGTCGATGAGCGTCTGCGCCTCGTCGGGCGACGCGGCGTCGGAGACGAGGTCGAGGTTCGTTCGGAGGGTCGCGAGAGGGTTGCGCAGCTCGTGCGACGCGTCGGCTACGAACTGGCGCTGCGCGTTGAACGCGCCCTCGAGCCGGTTGAGCATGCCGTCGAAGGTGTCGGCGAGCCGCTGGAGCTCGTCGTCGGGGCCGTTGAGACGGATGCGGCGGGAGAGATCGGCCGCTTGGATCTCCCGAGCGACGGCGGTGATCCGGTCGATGGGACGCAGCACCCGGCCCGAGATGACCCACCCCACGCCGAGGCTGGCGACGAACAGTCCGCCGAGGGCGCCGAAGGATAGGCGCCGCAGCTGATCGAGCGTGCGTGCGTTGACCTCGCGCTCGAGGTCGCGATAGTCGCCGAGGTAGATCTCGGCCGGCCGCGGCCGGCCGTCCGGGCCGGGAACGAAGCCGCGTCCGGCGAAGCGGTGGGCGATGGGTTGGTCGTGCAGGGACGCACGCAGCCCGAGGTACAAGCCGCCGACGACCAGACCCGCCAAGCCGAAGAGCACGACGGAGTAGACAAGGGCGAGGCGGAAGCGTATCGACCGAAGGACGGGCGGGAGACGATTCCACGTCTCACGGAGCTCGCTCATCGATCGCGTAACCGGTAGCCGCGACCGACCACGGTTTCGATCGGTTGATCCTTCTTGCCCACCGCCAGCTTCCGCCGCAAGCCCATGACGGCGACACGAACGCGCGAGGACGAGAACAGATCGGCGTGCTCGTCCCACACGTGCTCGAGCAGCTCTTCCTGGGACAGGACCTCACCCGGTCGTGTCATGAAG
>JBOGXL010000452.1:0-7789 GCA_050694575.1 Actinomycetota bacterium
ACCAGGCCGACACGACCGGCCTGTCGCTGCCGATCATCATGGAAGAGGTCTGCTGGGGCTGCGCCGGCATCGGCCTCGCGCTCTTCGGGACCGGACTACCGCTGTCGGCATTGGCGGCGGCGGGTACGCCCGAGCAGCTGCTCGGGTGGGCGCCGCGCATGTTCGGGACGGTCGAGGAGCCCGAGGTCGCCGCCTTCTGCGTGACCGAGCCGGGGGCCGGGTCCGATGTCTCCTCTCTGCGGACCAAGGCCCAGCGCGTGGACGACGGCTGGGTCCTCAATGGACAGAAAGTCTTCGCGACCAACGGCGGGATCGCCGACGTGCACATCGTCGTCGCGACCGTCGATCCCGATCTGGGGATCCGCGGGCAGGCGAGCTTCATCGTCTCCCGCGAGGACCACGAGGGCATCAAGCAAGGCAAGAAGGAGCGCAAGCTCGGTATCCGTGCGTCGCACACGGCCGAGGTGCTCTTGGAGGACTGTTTCGTCCCGGCCGAGAACCTCGTCGGTGGACAGGACAAGCTCGATGCAAAGCTCGAGCGTGCGAAGTCCGGATCGCACGAACGAGGGTCTGTTGCCCTGCGCACGTTCGAGATCACGCGTCCGCTGGTCGCGATCCAGGCCGTCGGGATAGCCCGGGCGGCCGTCGAGTTCGCGGTGCAATACGCGAAGGAGCGGCAGACTTTCGGCGTGCCGATCCTCCAGCACCAGGGTGTCGCCTTCCAGCTGGCGGACATGGCGATGGAAGTGGATGCGGCGCGGCTCCTCACGCATCGGGCGGCGTGGATGGCCGGAAGCGGACAGCCGTTCACCCGGGCCGAGGGGTCGATGTCCAAGCTGAAGGCGGGCGAGGTCGCGGTCCGCGTCACCGAGCAAGCCGTCCAGGTCTGCGGCGGCTACGGCTACGTCAAGGACCTGCCCGTCGAGAAGTGGTACCGCGACTCGAAGATCTACACCCTCTTCGAGGGGACGAGCGAGATCCAGCGACTGGTCATCTCGCGGGCGCTCGCCGGCACCTAGCCGTATCGACGTCCGAGCTCGGCCCGCATCGCCTGTGACGCGGCGGGGCTCCGCTCGACGAGGGCCAACAGCTCGTCTCGTGAGATCGCGTAGGTGACCATGTGGGTGGTCGCGGTGACGGTCGCGGCTCGGGGTGTGCCCTCGAGAGGCCCCTTCTCGCCGACGACGTCGTCCGGACCGACCTGCGCGACGACCTCTCCACCTATCGTCACCGTCGCTTCGCCTTCGGAGACGACGTAGCACTCCTGGGCATCCGCGCCCTCCGAGCACAGGACGTCCATCGCGTCGAAGGCGATCGGATAGGCGGTCGAAGCGAGCCTGTCGAGCTCGTGCCCGGAGCATCCGGCGAACAGCGGGATGCGACCGAGCAGCTCGACCGTCGCCGGATCTGGGGGCGGTGGTGTGCGTTCGATGCGCCAGCGGTAAGCGGCGCGCCACAGGGCATCGGCTCGGCCGCGCGGCCGCGAGGGCAACGTCCCGGATGCCTTTCGTGCGGGGCGCTGGATGTCGGTTCGATCGGGCGGAGCCGCTCCAGACGGCCCACGCTCCGCGGCGGGGAGTGGCGCCCGCTGGCTCGGTCTCGACGAGAGACGGAGCGGGAGCCTGGTGAGTCCGCGAAGCGTGAGCCGGTCCCGGAACGGAGGCTCGTCACCGTCGAGCTCGATGGTGGCGAAGCGATCGAACAGCTTTCGGAAGACGATCTCGATCTCGGCCCGGGCGAGGGCCGCGCCCAGACAGAAGTGCACGCCGCCGCCGAAAGACAGCGGTCGGATCTCCGTGCGTGTGAGGTCGATGCGGTCGGGGTCGCTGTACCTCGACGGGTCGTGGTTGCCCGCTCCTATAACCGCGGTGACGGTCTCGCCCCTCAAGATGAGCTGTCCGTCGATGTCGACATCCTCCTTGGCCTGACGGACGACCATCTGGGCCGTTCCGTCGAAGCGGAGGATCTCGTCGGCGATGGATGCGTAGAGCTCGGGGTGGTTCCGGAGCTTATCGATCTGTTCCGGCTGCCGGAGGAAGCCGATCATCCCATTGCCGACGAGGTTGGTCGTCGTTTCGAATCCGGCCGCGAAGAGCAGCGTCGCGAGCGTGACGAGCTCGGTGTCGGTCAGACCGTCCTTGTCCTCGGCATGCACGAGCCCGCTCAGAAGGTCGTCGCCGGGCCTCGCGCGCTTCCGGGCGACGAGGTCGTAGAAGTAGGCATCGATGATCCGGATGGCCTCGTCCGCCGCGTCGAACTGCTCCCGCGTCGCCGCCACCTCGAACGTGGCCGTTACGTCTCGCACCAGATCCCGGAACTGAGCCCTGTCGCCTTCCGGGACCCCGAGAAGCTCCCCGATGACGGTCACGGGGAGCGGGAATCCAAGATCGTCGATAAGGTCGCCGACGCCGGCATCGGCCAATGGGTCCAGGAATCCGTCGACCATGCGCTCGATCGCGGGGCGAAGCTTCTCGACGCTTCGGAAGGTAAAGACCTTCGAGACGAGCCGTCGCAGGCGCGTGTGGTACGCGCCGTCCACGTTCAGCATCGAATGCTCGAAGCGAGCGAGCGACGGCCGCTCGCGCCACCATGGACGTGTGTTGTCCATCCGCTCCGCGAAGTCTTTCCCCAGCCGGGGGTCGCGCAGCGCGGAGTAGCAGTCCTCGTAGCGCGTCAGCAGCCAGCTCCGGGCGGTTTCGCTCCGATGGACGGGGTCGAGCTCGCGCAGACGGTGATAGCGGGGGTAAGGATCGGCGCGGCCCTCGGGCGTGCGAAAGAGCTCGACGGCGACGGCCTCAGCTTCGGTGGCGCGCCCCATGCGGACAGTCTGGTGGGCCGATCGACCGCCTTCTATGCCGTCGTGCACCATTGGCTGAGACCAGGCTCACGGTTGTGGAAAGGCCCGTTCGTTGCCTAAGGTCATGTCCGGATAGCGGGAGGTGACGGGATGCCGTTGAAGCGTGGTGGAAGCGACAGGAAGGTGCAGCTCCTCAGCAAGGTGCCCCTGTTCGCGGAATGCAACGCCAAGGAGCTGTCGAAGATCGCGAGCCTGGCCGACGAGATCGAGGTCGACAAGGGGACGGTCCTGACCAAGGAAGGACTTCCCGGACGAGAGTGCTTCGTCGTCGCGGACGGCAAGGCGAAGTGCACGTTACGTGGGAAGCGCCTCGCGACCTATGGCTCGGGAGACGTGTTCGGAGAGATGTCGCTCCTCGACAACGAGCCCCGGGCCGCCACCATCACCGCCGAGTCCGACATGGTGCTCTTCGTCGTGGACGCTCGCAGCTTCTGGGGATTGTGCGAGCAGGCCCCCAGCGTGACGAAGAAGATCATGAAGGCGATCGCCCAGCGGCTTCGGAGGGTCGAGAAGGCTCCTATGTAGGCCGCGCCGGGGGAGTCAGAGCGCTCGGGACTTCAACGCCTCCACGTCCAGCACCACTATCGACCGTCGTCCCGTCGTGACCCATCCGCGGTCGCGGAACTCGCGCAGCGCTTTGCTCACGGCCTCGCGTGAGGAACCGGTCCATCCCGCGAGCTCGTCCTGGGTGAGGGACAAGCTGATGCGCACGTTGGCACCTTCGGTCTCCCCGTACCGCTCGACGAGCTCGATGATCCGGCGGGCAACGCGTCCGGGTGTGTCATAGGCGCCGAACTCGACGCGCTTGCGGTCGGATTCTCGCAGCCGGCGCGTCATGTTCTGGAGAAGCAGGATCGCCAGCCGTGGGTGATCCTCGAGGAAGCGCGTGAACCGCTCGGACGGGATGATGAGCGCCTCGATCTGCTCGAGGGCCGAGACCGTCGCGAGCCTCGGCTCCCCGTCGAGGGCCGAGAGCTCGCCCAGGAGGTCTCCGGGTCCCCGGACGGCGAGGACCACCTCCTTGCCCTCGGCCGTGTAGCTCGAGATCTTCGCCCGCCCGGCCAGCAGGACAATCACGTGATCCGACGCCTCGCCCTCGGTCATGAGGAAGGATCCCCGCCGGAACGTTCGGCGGACGCCGCGCTGCAGGAGGTCATCGATCTCTTCAGGAATCAGGGTCGCGCCGAACCCTTCGAGACGGATATCGGTCAAGCTCTCCTCCCGCCGGCCGGCCGAGCGGCAGATCCGGCGCCAATCCTAGAACCTGCGGGACATCCTGTGCCGTTATTCAGATAGTAGGGAGGCGTCCAACCGCAAACCTATACTGAGTCGGCAGGCGCCCGATACGTGTTTGAGGGGTGATCACGACGAGCGACGGCGAAGGTAGAGAACGCTTCGACGACGTCGAGCGAGAGCTCGCAGAGCTCCGTGATCAGCTCCGCCGCGCCGCAGAGAACCCGTTCCGGCGCGGCGAGACCCGATCCATCCGTCTCCTCGAGGAGCGTCTTCGGGAGATGCAGGGGCGACTCGTCCAGTCGTTGCAGCAGAACGAGCGCATCGTCGGCATGTTGCAGGAGACCCGCCAGCAGGTGGCGCTCCTGCGTGAAGAGGTCGAGAAGCTCACGGCTCCGCCGTCGGGTTTCGGCGTCTTCCTCGGGCTCAACCCCGACGGGACGGTCAACGTCTTCACCGGGGGACGGAAGCTGCGTGTGAACGTCCACCCCCAGATCGACCCAAAGCTGATCGTGCCCGGGCAGGAAGTGATGCTCAACGAGGCTCTCAACGTCGTCGAGTCCTGCGGGTTCGAGCAAGCCGGCGAGGTCGTCGTCGTGAAAGAGCCACTCGATGCCGAGCGCGTGTCGGTCATCTCACACGCCGACGAGGAGCGCATCGCGCTTCTCGGTGAGCCGCTGCGCGACGCGCACCTGCGCGCGGGCGACCACCTCCTCTTCGATGCGAAGTCCGGTTACGTCGTCGAGCGTTTGCCCAAGCCGGAAGTGGACGAGCTGATCCTCGAAGAGATCCCGGACATCACCTACGAGGACGTCGGCGGGCTGCGCGAACAGATCATCTCGATCCAGGACGCGGTGGAGCTTCCGTACATGCACCCCGAGCTCTTCGCCGAGCACAAGCTGCGCGCGCCCAAGGGCGTCCTGTTGTACGGGCCGCCCGGCTGCGGGAAGACGCTCATCGCGAAGGCCGTCGCCAACGCCCTGGCGAAGAAGGTCGGGGAGAAGACCAGACGTCCCGACGCGCGGAGCTACTTCCTCAACGTCAAGGGCCCGCAGCTCCTCAACAAGTACGACGGTGAGACCGAGCGCCAGATCCGGCTCATCTTCCAGCGTGCGAAGGAGAAGTCGACGGAGGGCGTGCCGGTCATCGTCTTCTTCGACGAGATGGACTCGCTGTTCCGCACGCGTGGGACCGGCATCAGCTCCGACATGGAAGCGACGATCGTCCCGCAGCTGCTCGCCGAGATCGACGGGGTCGAATCCCTGAAGAATGTAATAGTCATAGGGGCCTCAAACCGTGAGGACCTCATCGACCCGGCCATCCTGCGTCCGGGACGCCTCGACGTGAAGATCAAGATCGACCGTCCGGATGTCGAAGCCGCGCGCGCGATCTACGGGGTGTACCTGACGCCCGATCTGCCGTTCCATGCGGACCTGCTGTCGCAGGCGGGCAACGACCCGGGGAAGGCGTGCGAGCTGCTCATCGAGCATGTGGTCGAGAAGATGTACGCGGCCAATGACGAGAGCCGCTTCCTCGAGGTGACGTACGCCTCGGGCGACAAGGAGGTCCTTTACTTCAAGGATTTCTCGTCCGGTGCGATGATCGAGTCCATCGTCGGGCGGGCCAAGAAGATGGCGATCAAGCGCCTGCTCGCCGACGACGATCGCGGCATCAGGCTCGACGATCTCCTCGGCTCCATCCGGGACGAGTACAAAGAGAACGAGGACCTGCCCAACACGACGAACCCCGACGATTGGGCGCGCATCTCCGGCAAGAAGGGCGAGCGTATCGTCTTCGTTCGCACGCTCATGGGGGAGGGTCGAGAGCACCGCCCGGTAGAAACCATCACGCCCGGGCAGTATCTGTAATCCGGCACTGCGCGCTCCCGCGCGCTCCCAGTTGATCGGGGGCGCTCCGCCCCCCGAACCCCCCCGGCCTCTTAACATGGCTCGGTGGCACTCAAGAAGATCATGGGAACGGAGACGGAGTACGGCGTCACCGTTTCCGGGCCGGGCGATGTGTCACCCGTGTTGGTCGCTTCGATGCTCGTAGGCCAATACGGACAGGCTGAGCTTCGGCGGGTGAAGTGGGACTTCCAGGAGGAGAACCCGTTACGCGACGCTCGCGGATTCGAGGCGGCGCGCAACCGGGAGGCGGCCGAGGAAGAAGGGGCGTTGGTCAACCTCGTGTTGACCAACGGAGCTCGGTATTACGTCGATCATGCGCATCCGGAGTTCTCCACTCCGGAGACGACCAACCCGCGAGACTGCGTCCTGTGGGACAAGGCGGGGGAGCTCATCCTCGCTGCGTCGATCCAGCGGACGCGCGACGTGCTCCCGCCGGGCGCGCGCATCCACGTCTACAAGAACAACTCCGACGGGAAAGGCAACTCCTACGGGACGCACGAGAACTATCTCGTCGACCGTGCCGTCCCCTTCGCGCGCTTGGCGGCAAGCCTGTTGCCGTTCTTCGCCACCCGCCAGCTGTTCTGCGGGGCGGGGAAGGTCGGGTGCGAGGAAAGCGGCGTCGAGGGCGTCGACTTCCAGCTCAGTCAACGCGCCGACTTCATCGAGGCCGAGGTTGGACTCGAGACGACGCTGAAACGTCCGATAGTCAACACACGCGACGAGCCCCACGCCGACCCGGAGCGATTCCGCCGTCTGCACGTCATCTGCGGCGACGCGAACCTGTGCGAGGTCGCATCGTTCCTGAAGGTCGGAACGGCCGCGCTGATGTTGCTCCTCATCGAAGACGACGTCCTCGATCCGGAGATCTTCGCCCTCGCCTCGGCCGTCGAGGCATACAAGACGGTGTCGCGAGACCACAGCCTCCAAGCCACCGTCGAGCTCGCCTCCGGCCGGCACGTCACGGCGCTCGATCTGCAATGGGAGTACCTGGACGCGGTCAAGGGCTATCTGAAGACGGGACGGGCGGACGAAGCGGTCGAGGGGGCCGAGTGGCCCGACGAGGTCGTGGCGCGATGGGAATACGTGCTGTCGGGACTCGAGGCCGACCCGAGGTCGCTGGCTCGGGAGCTCGACTGGGTGGCGAAGCTCGAGCTGCTCGAGGCGTACAGGGAGCGGCACGGCCTGGGATGGACGAGCCCTAAGCTCCGCCTCATCGACCTCCAGTACCACGACGTCGATCCGGAGCGCGGTCTGTACCTCAAGCTCGAGCAAGGGGGAAGGGTCGAGCGCATCGTCGGGGCCGACGAGGCGGAGCGCGCGATGATCTCGCCGCCCCGGGACACCCGGGCCTACTTCCGAGGCTCATGCCTGGCCAGATACGCGACGAGCCTCGTGGCGGCGTCCTGGGACGCCCTGATCTTCGACCTCGACGGCCAGACCCTCAAGCGCGTCCCGATGCTTGACCCCGTTCGAGGGACCGCCGCCCACACGGAGGCCCTGCTGGCCGCTCACGCCGACCCTGCCGCCCTGGTGGCGGCCCTACAGGGCTGACCCGGGCTCAAGAGCACGATCCAGCGTCCTCCGGGCCGATATCCTGGTAACCGGTAGAAGAGGAGCCCCTCGTTGGCCCAGAGCGAACGACAGCAACGCAAGCGGAAGGCGCCCCCTCCGAAGGAGGAGGCCGGGACCGCCTCGCCCGAGACTCAGGTCAAGGGCAAGCGTCTCAAGGAGGACATGGACCGCCTCCTGGACGAGATCGACTCGGTGCTGGAGGAGAACGCCGAGGAGTTCG
>JBOGXL010000453.1:0-3575 GCA_050694575.1 Actinomycetota bacterium
GTCGCGATCGGCGCCCGAGCCCGCGAACGCGATGCGCTTGCCGTCGGGCGACCACGCCGGCGCCGAGACGTTGAAGTCGTTCTTGGTGAGCTGCTGCGCATCCCCCGACCCGGCGTCCACCGCGTGCAGGTGCGCGCGCTTGGAGCCGATGAGGCCGATGCCGTCGGCCTTGAAGCCGGCCGTCCGGATGACGACGGGCGCGTGGGCACGTCGCTCCTTTTCCTGCGGATCTTCGGGGGCGCCTTCGATGTCCACGGGCGCGACGACCGCCAGGCGCGAGGAGTCCGGGGACCACGCGAAGCCGCCTACCCCCAGCGCAAGACCGGTCAGCTGGCGAGCCTCACCTCCGCCGGCGGGCAGGACGAAGACCTGTGCGACCCCGTCGGATCCCCGCCGCAGGAAGGCGAGGGCCCGGCCGTCGGGGGACCAGCGGGGATGCGTATCGGCCGTGCCTTGGGTGAGACGAACGGCTTGCGATCCGGCTACGCCGACGGTCCAGATGGAGGACCGGTTCTCGTCGGACTCCCGGTCGGGCTGGGTGATGACGAAGGCGACCTTGGCTGCGTCGGGCGAAAGCCGAGGGTCGGAGGCCTCACGCAGCCTGTACAGGTCGTCGTAGATGAGCGCCCGGCGAGCCACGTGCCTTCATACCCGACTTGGTGAGAGGGCGTCCTTGGTGGTCCACACCAACAAGCCGCCGGCGTTTTGTCGCATCCTACGTAGGAAGGGGGGCCGAGGGATGTGACCGTGGTCGGCATGCGCATCGAGCTCGCGACCGCCGAGCGCGCCGAGGAAGACGCGGTCCGAGCGGCCGTCAGATCGGGGGTGGCCGTCCGGATCCTTCAGTCCATGGACGACTTCCGTCGAGCCGACGACGTCGTTGCGTCGGTCTGGGGGACGGGTCCGGCCAACGCTCAGATGCCGGCCGAGCTCATCCGAGCCCTCACGCACGCCGGCGGCTACGCGGCGGGGGCCTTCGACGGCGGGGACCTCGTCGGGGCGGTCATCGCCTTCCTGGGCAGAGATCCGGAGGGGATCTTCCTTCACTCTCACATCCTCGGCGTACGACCGGACTTCCAGGCGCGGAGCATCGGCTTTGCGCTCAAGGAGCATCAGCGGGCGTGGTCTTTGGCGCAGGGACTGCGCCGAGTGACCTGGACCTTCGATCCACTTGTCCGTCGCAACGCTTACTTCAATCTCCAGAAGCTCGCCGCCGATGTCGGTGAGTATCACGCGAACTTCTACGGCGCTATGGGCGACGGCATCAATGCGGGAGACGAGTCCGATCGGGTACTCGCCACCTGGTATCTGGATGACCCCGAGGTCGTGGCGGCGGCCGGAACGCGACGCACCGACCCAGACATCGACCGGCTCGTCGATCGCGGCGCCGCTCGTGTCCTTAGTGCCGACGACCGGGGCCGGCCACAGGTGTGCGCGGGCCGAACCGGGACGATCCTGTGCGAAGTACCCTCTGACATCATCGGGCTGCGCGCCGCCGATCCCGGGCTGGCGTTTGGATGGCGACGAGCCCTGCGCGAGACGCTCGGAGCCTCCATGGATGACGGGTACGCCGTGAAGGGCATATCTCGCTCGGGCTGGTACGTCCTTACACGCGATGGCTCACCGGCGTAACCCGGCGCGGGCGGAAAGAGATCTGGGCTTGTCGGATCCGCTCGACGCCACCAAGCCGTTGCTCGGAGAGGTACTCGCGAGTCTTGGGGTGATCGATCTCGTGTGTGCGCCGAAGGGCCTGGACGTCCGGCTGGGCGAGGTCGTCATCTACGATCCGGCCGCACCGCCTATGCTCGAGCCCGGGACGGTCGTGCTGGGTGTTGGCGTCCGGCCTGTCGAACCGCAGGCCCTCGAGCTCGTGTCTGCCGCCGGCGCTGCGGGAGCCGCGGCCGTGGCGATGAAGCTCGAGGGCGCCCCCCCGCCGGCTCTCGTCGACGAGGCCGAAAACTCGGGCGTCGCCCTGCTGCGTCTGCCCGTCGAGATGACGTGGAGTCAGGCCCACTCGCTGTGGCGTACGGCGGTCACGAATGCGGCCGGGCTCGATGACGACGCGGCCGGCTTCCCCCTGGGCGATCTCTTCGCGCTGTCCAACGCGGTCGCCGCGATGGTCGGTGGACCGGTGACGATCGAGGATCGGTTCTCGCGTGTGCTCGCGTACTCGTCCCAGGAACAGGACGTCGACACCCCGCGTCAGCAGACCATCCTGGGACGGCGCGTCCCGGATGAGTGGCTGGAGCGGCTGGACGATGCGGGTGTGTTCCGCAGGCTGTGGGCGGGCGAGGTCGTCCGGTACGAGCCGGGACCAGGCTTGGACGTCCGGCCCCGTCTTGCTGTGGCCGTGCGCGCGGGCGACGTGATCCTCGGCTCTATATGGGTGGCCGAGGGCGAAGAGCCCCTGGGCCCTGGGGCCGAGGCTGCCCTGCGCGAGTCGGCTCGCATCGCCGCGCTGCACCTCATCAAGCACCGGGCGGCCGCGGATCTGGATCGCAACCTGCGCGGCGAGCTCCTGCGGTCGCTGCTCGAAGGTGGAGGGTCGGCCCGCGCGCTGGCGCACCAGCTCGGCGTCGATGCCGACGGGACGTTCGCGGTGCTGGCCTTCGAAGCGCAGTCGAGGGACGAGGCCGAAGGGGAGCTCGAGCGTGGACGCGCGCTCGACCTCGTGGCGCTCTACGGCGAGGCCTTCCGCCACCGCAGCGCCGCCGTGCAGCTGGGTCGAACGATCTACGTGTTGCTCCCGGGACCGGATCCGTCGCGCCCGCGCCGATTGGTGGAGCTGGCCACCGACATCATCGAGAAGGCGTGTGCGAGCCTGGGCGCGGACCTGCGCGCGGGTGTTGGGCGCGTCGTCGCGCGTCTTGGGGATGTGCCGATGTCGCGACAGGAGGCCGACGCCGTGCTCCGTGTGTTAACGGATGCACCGGCCGGCGCATCAGTGGCCGATTTCGACGGTGTTCGCGAGAGGGTCGCGATCCTCGCGTTGCAAGACTTCGCTTCGGAGCGTCCGGAGCTGCGCTCCCGTTGCGTCGAGACGCTCAAGACGCACGACGCCGAGCACGGGACGGCGTACGTGGAGACGCTGCGCGCATATCTCGAAGAGTTCGGCGACATCCCGCGTGCGGCGCGCTGCGAAGGCGTTCACCCGAACACGTTCCGCTATCGACTGCGCAGGCTCGCCGAGATGTCCGGGTTGGATCTCGACGACTCCGACCAGCGGTTGCTGGCCTGGATAACGCTGCGGCTCGGAGGTAGTCGATGAAGATCGAAACCGTCGAGCTCAGACGCATCCGTATGCCGCTGCGGGGTGCCTTCCGGACGTCCTTCGGCGTCGAGACCGTGCGCGACATCCTGCTCGTGCACGTCCTCACTCCGGACGCCGAGGGTTGGGGTGAATGCGTCGCCGGCTCCGAGCCGCTGTATTCCTCCGAGTATGTCGACGGAGCGCAAGAGGTGATCCGGCGGTTCCTGCTGCCGATGCTTTTCGAGGCCGACTCGAACGGCGCCGCTTCGGTGGCCTCGGTGCTCGAACCCGTCAACGGGCACCGCATGGCCAAGGCCGCCGTGGA
>JBOGXL010000454.1:0-3321 GCA_050694575.1 Actinomycetota bacterium
AGCGTCCACCTCGAGCTCTCTCACGACACCGTCGCCGCCGCGATAGGTTCCCGCGCCTCCGGAGCCGGAGCGGATCTCGTAGCACGTGGCTCGGAGCGGATAGGCGTGCTCGAGCGCCTCGATAGGCGTGTTCCGGGTGTTCGTCATGTTCGTGTGCATCCCGGACGCCCCCGGCCCCCATGGCGCTCCACCCTGCCCTCCGGCGATCGTCTCGTAGTACGAGAAGGGACGACCGTCGTCGCCGACCCCTCCGATCAGGACGTTGTTCATCGTTCCCTGGCTCGCGGCGGGAACGCGGTCGGGGATCGCTTGAGCGAACGCGCCGAAGATCACGTCGCAGATGCGTTGCGACGTCTCGACGTTGCCCGCACCCACGGCGGCCGGTGGGTTGGCGTTGACGACAGAGCCGGACGGCGCGATGACGCGAAGCGCCCGCCAGCATCCGTCGTTGACAGGTATGTCGGGCGGGATGAGGCACCGCAGGACGAAACACGCTGCGCTGACGGCAACGGCTTCAACTGCGTTGACGTTGCCGCGGACCTGTCCGTCGCTCTCGGACAGGTCGACCTCCACGCCACCGTCGGTGGTGCGAAGCGTGCATCGGATCGTGACGGGCCCGCCTCCGGCACCGTCGTCATCGAGCACGTCTTCGAATGCCCACTCGCCCCGCGGCAGGTCCGCGAGCGCAGCACGCACGCGCTTCTCGGCGTAGTCGGCGAGCGCCCGCTCGGCCTCGAGGAGGGTGTCGGCTCCCCACTCGTTCGCCAGCTCGATCATCCTCGTCGCTCCGCGCTCGTTCGCGCCGCCCTGTGCGAAGAGGTCGCCCTCACGCTCGTCCGGCGTCCGCGAGCTCTCCTTCACCATCCGGAGGACGTCGTCGACCAGCGCTCCGCCGCGATAGAGCAACACGGGCGGGATCCGGACGCCTTCCTGATCGATGTTGGTGGCGCCGGCCGGGATCGACCCGGGGGCGATCCCGCCGACATCGGTGTGGTGCGCACGATTGGCGACGTAGCCGAGGAGCGTGCGGCCGTCGAACACCGGCGCGACCAGCGTCAGGTCGTTGAGATGCGTTCCGCCCGCGAACGGATCGTTGAGGAGCACCTGGTCGCCGTGGCCGAGATCGCCGAAGGCCGCGAGGGCCGCCGCAACAGACGCCGGCATCGAACCGAGATGCACCGGGATGTGCTCGGCCTGGGCGACCAGCTCGCCGAGCGGGCCGAAGACGGCGGCCGAGCAGTCCTCACGTTCTTTGATGTTCGGCGAATAGGCGGTTCGTCGCAGGACCGCCCCCATCTCGTCGGCCACTCCCTCCAGGGCGTGGCGCATAACCTCCAGGGCGATCGGGTCGTTGGTCATGCGTGGAGAGGGTCCGAGGGCGCCCCGGTCGTCTCGCGGCCGCGGCCTTGCTTTTCGCCGTCCTCGCAACGGGATGCGGCGTCGAGGGCGGAACCGCCCAGGACGCCCGGCCGTCGGTACCCGCGTCCGCGCCGCCGTCGCCCCGGCCCCGGCGCGAACCGCCCGTCGCCGAGCTGCGCGCCACGGACGGCCGCGTGCTCGGCGAGCGAGGGTCGTCCTGCTGGAACTTCACGCGCGGCGGCCTGTGCTCGGACACCGACTTCCTCGATCCGTCCTTCGAGCTGCCTGTTCGAGCGACCGAGAAGGTGTCGCTCTCCTACGACCGGAAGGACGATCCCGTCTCGTTGCAGATCCAGGCCTACATGAACCCCGACGCCCGGACGCCGTCGGACTTCCTCGACGTGCCCAGCGAAAATCCCGCGCAGTTCAGTGCGGACTTCGGGCCGGGTGCGTATTGGCTCGTCGTGCACAGCGCGTGGCCCGAGGGAGATGTGGCTCATTACTTCAGGATCACGGTGTCGTGACGCGACGCGCGGCGTCATAGATCGATTACCAACGAGCCGCCGGCATCAACGCTCGCCGTGCAGTCTGCGTCGATCCAACAGGTAGAATCCAGGTCGGTCACTATCGCCGGACCCGGCAACCGCGCACCCGCGGAGAGATCTTCGCGTCGATAGACCACAACCCGGCGGCCGCCGACGGTGCGCCGAGAGAACGGTTCCACGTCCTTCGAGGCGCCGACCGACGTCTCCACGCCTTGCTGGGGGCCGAGAGCAGCCGCTCGGAACGTCACGGCTTCCACCGGCACGCGCTCATGCGCGAAGCCGAAGCGGAGACGGTGCGCTTGATGGAACGCTTCGGCGACGAGCGCGAAGGACGGTCCTCCCTCAACCGGGATGCGCAACTCGTGCGACTGGCCCTCGTAGCGGCAATCCACGTACAGCGACGTGCGCGCATCCACGAACCCGATCCCCTCGGCCCGGAGCTCGGCCAACACCTGCTCGGTGAGCTCGTGCACGATCGATCGCAGCTCGACGTCGCGCGCGCGGTCACACGGCATCGGACGCGAAAGCGATGCGTCGGCGCGTCGTCCGGCGACGAGCAAGCCGAGCGCGGCCAGCGTCCCCGGCGCCGGCGGGACTATCACGCGCGGGATGCCCAGCTCCCGAGCGAGCGCCGTCGCGTGCAGCGGTCCGGCCCCCCCGAAGGCCACGAGTGTGAATCGGCGGACGTCCCGGCCCCGCTCGACGGACACCGACCGGATCGCGCGCGCCATGGTGGCCCGGACGACGCGCAGGATCCCCTCGGCCGCCTCGTCGGTCTCCAAGCCGCATTGCCGGCCGAGCCGCGCCACGGCGTCGCGCGCGGCCTCGCTATCGAGGCGGAGCTCGCCGCCGGCCAGCCCCTCGTCGCCGAGATAGCCGAGCACGACCTGTGCGTCGGTGACCGTCGCCTCGGTCCCGCCGCGACCGTAGGCGGCCGGCCCGGGGACGGCCCCGGCCGATGTCGGGCCGACCCGCAACGCCCCGCCTTCATCGACCCAGCCGATGCTTCCGCCACCGGCCCCGACGGAGACGACGTCGATGCAGGGCGTACGGAAAGGGAGCCCAGCCAGCTCGGAGGATTCGGCGACCGCCGGGCGGCCGTCCTCGACGAGCGCGACGTCGGCCGACGTGCCGCCCATGTCGAGCGTCACTATGTCGCGCACACCGCACCGTCCGGCCGCCCAAACGGCGCCGAGCACGCCGGCCGCAGGCCCCGAATACAACGTGTGCACGGGAAGCTCGATCGTCGCGTCGATGCCTCTGACACCTCCGCCCGACCACATGACACCTACGCGGCTGCCGCCGGCCTGGTTCCGGATCCGTCCGAGATACCGCGACACGGTTGGCTGTACGTACGCATTGAGCGCCGTCGTCGACGCTCGCTCGTACTCGCGAAACTCGGGCAACACGTCGCAGG
>JBOGXL010000455.1:0-3896 GCA_050694575.1 Actinomycetota bacterium
CCGTCCGGGGCGAGGATGTAGCGCTTCTCACCGTCGCGGTAGGCCAGCAACGCGATACGCGACGACCGGTTGGGGTCGTACTCGATCGTCTGCACCTTCGCCGGGATCCCGTCCTTGTCCCTCCGGAAGTCGATGAGGCGGTACCGGCGCTTGTGTCCGCCGCCGCGCCGCCTGGAGGTGATGCGGCCGTGCGCGTTGCGTCCGCTCGAGCGCCGCTGCGAGACGGTGAGGCCCTTCTCGGGCTTGCGCTTTGCAAGGTCGTCGAAGGACGCGACGGTTTGGAACCGCCGGCCGGGAGACGTTGGCTTGCGCTGTCGGATAGGCATCAAGCGCCCTCGAAGATCGCGATCTTCTCGCCGGGGTGGAGCGTCACAACGGCACGGCGCGCGTCGGGCCGCTTCCCGCGCACCCAGTGGCGCCGGACGGGCTTCCCGCGGCGACGGATCGTGTTCACGCTCTGGACCCGGACCTTCCAGATCTGCTCTACGGCGCGCCGTACGTCGAGCTTGGTCGCCTTCGGCGACACGAGGAACGTGTACTTCCCCTGCTCGGCCTGGGCATAGCTCTTCTCCGAAACGACCGGAGCGATGATGATGTCGCGGGCGTCTTGGGTCACGACGGGCTCTCTTCCTGCGAGGTGCTCTTCGCAGCGCCGCTGAGGCGGCCTTGCAGATGCTCGAGAGCGGACTTGCTGATCACGAGGTGGTCGGCGTTGAGGATGTCGTAGACGTTCAGCTGATCTTGGGCGATCACGTGCACCGTGGGGAGGTTGCGGAAGGCGTAGGCGACGTTTTCTTCGCCCGCCGTGAGGACCAGGAGCACTTTGCCCTCGATCTTCCAGGCCCCCAGAGCCGCCGCGGCCTCCTTGGTCTTCGGCTTCTCGAAAGTGAAGCCATCGACGACCAGCAGCTTCTCTTCCTTCGCGCGCACGGAGAGAGCCGAGCGCAGCGCGGAGGCCTTCATCTTCTTCGGCATCCCTACTGAGTGATCGCGCGGCTTCGGACCGAACGCGGCGCCGCCGCCTTTCCACTGCGGTTCTCGGATCGAACCGTGGCGTGCACGGCCCGTCCCCTTCTGTCGCCAGGGCTTGGCTCCGCCGCCCCGAACCTCGCCGCGCGTCTTCGTCGAGTGCGTTCCGGCCCGCGCCGCTGCGAGCTGCGCGAGGACGACCTGATGCATCAGCGGGACGCTCACCTTCGCCGCGAAGATCGCATCGTCGAGAGCGACGTCACCTGTGCGTTCGCCGCTGGGCGCGAGGATCGGAAGGTTCATCCCGGCCTCCTGACGGCCGAGCGCACAACGACAAGCCCGCCGTTGGGCCCGGGGATGGCGCCCTTCACGAGGATGAGATTCCGCTCGGGATCGGCGCGAACAACCTCGAGGTTCAAGACCGTCACGCGGTCGTGACCCATGCGGCCCGGCATCTTGCGTCCTTTGAGGATGCGAGCCGGAGTGGTTCCGGCTCCCACCGATCCGGGCGTCCGGTGCTTGCGCTCGGTCCCGTGACTGCCGGGGGCTCCATGGAACCCGTGCCGCTTCATGACACCGGCGAACCCTTTGCCCTTGGACGTCCCGACGACGTCGGCGCGCTCGCCGGCCTCGAACACGTCGGCGCGGATCTCCTGACCGACCTCGAAGCCCGATGCGTCGGCGACGCGCAGCTCGACGAGGTGGCGGTGGGGCCCCGTTCCGTTCTTCTTGAGGTGGCCGAGCTCGGCTTTGGAGAGCTTGGTCTCCTTGATGTCTTCGAAGGCGAGCTGGATGGCCGCGTAGCCGTCGCGCTCGGGCGTCCGGACCTGCGCGATCTTGCACGGTCCGGCTTCGATCGCCGTCACCGGGATGGCCTTGGAGGATTCGTCGAACACCTGGGTCATGCCCAGCTTCCGACCCAAGATCCCCTTCGTTACGGCAGCCATGACCCTAGCGAGCCGCGCCCGGAAGCTTGATCTCGATGTCGACTCCCGCCGGCAGCTCGAGGCGCGTGAGGTCCTCGATGGTGCGCGGCGTCGGGTCCATGACGTCGATCAGCCGGCGGTGCGTCCGCATCTCGAAGTGCTCCCGCGAGTCTTTGTCCTTATGGGGCGAGCGGATGACGCAAAAGATGTTGCGTTTAGTCGGCAACGGGACGGGACCCGAGACCTTGGCGCCGGAGCGGAGAACGGTGTCGACGATGCGCTTCGCCGAAAGGTCGACGACCTCGTGGTCGAACGCCTTCAGCTTGATCCTGATGCGCATCGTGGCCGCTGTGGTCATCTGTTTCGTTTGCTTTCCGCTTGGACTGCTTCGCTTGCCTTTCTTTCCTGTTTTGATCGGGGGGATCCGTTCGCTCCGCACCGATAGATGCGGGGCTTGCGTCCTCAGTGTGCTCCGCTCTCGGATCCCCCCGAACCCCCCACTCGTTCGTTACGCAGTGATGTTGGTTACGCGGCCCGCGCCGACCGTCCGGCCGCCTTCTCGGATGGCGAAGCGCTGACCTTCCTGCATGGCTATGGGCGTGATGAGCTCGACGGCCATCTCCGTGTTGTCGCCGGGCATGACCATCTCGACGCCCTCCGGCAGCGCCAGGTTTCCCGTCACGTCCGTCGTACGGAAGTAGAACTGCGGACGGTATCCGCTGAAGAAGGGCGAGTGCCGTCCGCCCTCGTCCTTGGACAAGATGTAGACCTGCGCGCCGAAGCCGGTGTGCGGAGTGATGGAGCCCGGCGCCGAGATGACCATGCCGCGCTCGATCTCGTCGCGGTCGACGCCTCGCAGCAACACGCCGACGTTGTCACCGGCCTGGGCGTCGTCGAGGATCTTGCGGAACATCTCGAGCGACGTCGCAACCGTCTTCTTGTGGGCACCGAGGCCGACGATCTCGATCTCGGTTCCCGGGGTGATCTTTCCGCGCTCGACGCGCCCCGTGGCGACCGTGCCACGGCCGGTGATCGTGAAGACGTCCTCGACCGACATCAGGAACGGCTGGTCGACGTCGCGTACCGGCTCGGGGATGTTGGAATCGCAGGCGGTGACGAGGTCGAGGATGGCCTGCTCGTTCGCCTCGTCACCCTCGAGGGCCTTGAGGGCCGAGCCGCGGATCACCGGGACGTCGTCACCGGGGAACTCGTTTTTCGTGAGCAGCTCGCGTACCTCGAGCTCGACGAGGTCGAGGATCTCGGGGTCGTCGACGAGGTCGACCTTGTTGAGGAAGACGACTATGTAGGGGACGCCAACCTGACGGGCGAGCAGCACGTGCTCACGGGTCTGCGGCATCGGGCCGTCGTCGGCGGCCACGACGAGGATGGCGCCGTCCATCTGGGCGGCGCCGGTGATCATGTTCTTGATGTAGTCGACGTGGCCCGGGCAGTCGACGTGCGCGTAGTGGCGGGCGTCGGACTCGTACTCCACGTGCGTGATGGCGATGGTGATGCCCCGCTCGCGTTCCTCGGGGGCGTTGTCGATGTTCTCGAAAGCAACAGGCTTGTTGATCTCCGAAGGCTTGTGCTTGGCAAGAACGCTCGTGATGGCCGCCGTGAGCGTTGTTTTTCCATGGTCGATATGCCCGATCGTGCCGATGTTCACGTGGGGCTTCGTACGCTCGAACTTGGCCTTGGCCATCTCTGCTTCCCTTTCCTTTGGTCGACTTCGTTGGTGCCATTTTCCGTGCTTGCCGAGCCTTTCACAGGGGGCCGCTTCGCGGCATCCTGAGAAGAACCCCGAACGGCCTAAGACCGCCGGCCGCTCGGTTCGGAGGCGAAGCCCCCGCCTAAGTCGATCCAGCGGTCTCGTTGTAGCTACGCAAGGCCACGCTGCACGGACTCAGGAACCTCCTGATAGGAGTGGAACTGCAGCGTGAACGTTGCACGTCCCTGCGTCCGTGAACGCAGGTCCGTAGCATACCCGAACACCTCTGCGAG
>JBOGXL010000456.1:0-2648 GCA_050694575.1 Actinomycetota bacterium
GCTGTTCCGTGGCAGGCGCTTGCTGCTGTGGGGGTGGAGCCGGTGCACTGGCTTCGCAGGCGAGCCCATCGTTGTCGGCGTCGAGGTTGTGCGGATCCTGCGCCGGTCCGCCTTGCTCCTCGTAGAAACTCTGAGCTTCGGCTTGGCTGCCGAACTCTCCGCAATCCCGATCGGCCACTTGGCTCGGCGCCGACCGAGCCTCGGCCGCCGTCGAGCAGCCAGCCCAAAGACCCCGACCGTTGTCTCGCGCTTCGCGAACGAGCTGGGAGAAGAGTTCGGCGTACTGAACGTTTGGAGGAACCGTGAGCTGCTGTGCATAGCCCTCCGCCGCCAAGCGGGCATTGAAGAACCGTCCGTCCGGATGCCAGACGTAAACGAGCGCCCTGCCGTATCGATCGACCGTCTGCACGTCGAACTCGACCAACACCGTTCGTTTAGCCAGCTCGCGCTTCGTGAACGCAGACGCTTCGGATCCGTAGCACTCCGCTCCCCCGAAGACCTCGGGTGTGTCGATGCCGATCAACCGGGCGCGCCGTCCTCCCGCCGAGTGCGTCGTCCCGACGTTGATGCCGGAAAGAACGATCGTGTCGCCGTCGGTGACCGAGACCACGCGCGCTTCCAACGCGTCGCTCGGCGGCGTCGGCCAACCCGTCGGCGCTGCTCTGAAGGGCGAGGGCTCTGCGGTCGGTTCGGCGGTCTCCTGGACGAGCGCCGTCTCCGTCGGCGCCGGTGCGTCCGAGGGGGCAGGCGGTGGCGGCGCCGAGGCGGCTCCGGCCGTGCCCACCATGAGCAGCCACACGCCGCCGATCGCCGCACCTTTCCCACCGGTGGGCCATGACGTCCGCCTGATCTCGCTCGTCAGCCAGAAGGGCAGCAAGAACACGACGATCAGGGCGACGATGTACCACGGCTGGCTGCGCACGATGCCGGCGATCCCCTTCTTCGGCCGACTGAGGTCCGCCGTCGGGGGCGCGGGAACGAGCGGAACGGCTACGGTCTCCGGTTCGGCAGCAGTGCCCACCGGATGCCCGCAGCCGTCGCAGAAGTGCGCTCCCGTAAGCAGCGGACGACCGCACGAGGCACACGCCGCAGCGGACGCTGGCGTCGCGAGCGAGCTGCCGCAGCTCGGACAGAACGTCGATTCCCGCGCCTCGTCGAGCTCCGTGAGGCACGTAGGGCAGCGCCTCTCCATGCCGCTCGAATCTACCCCGTCGGTCGTCCGGGAGAAAGCAACGACTGGTCGTTGGGCGCCCCGACCAGGGCACTTTCAGCGCGAGCTAAACTCATCCCTTCGGGGGACCGAGCAAGGGGAGACCGCATGGCCGAGCGGGAATTTCGCTTCGACCGCAAGATGAGCGACGCCGAAGCGATGATGTGGAACATCGAGCACGATCCGCGTCTGTCATCGAACATCGGCTCGATCATCGTCTGCGACCAGCCCCTGGACTTCGACGGCATGCGTCGCCGCGTCGCGAGCGCCGTCGCCGACATCCCGCGCATGCGCGAACGCGTGGCCCCCGTGCTCGGCCGCTTGTCGCCGCCGGTGTGGATCCCCGACGCCGAGTTCGACCTCGACTTCCACGTCCGCCGCCTGTCGCTGCCCGAGCCCGGCTCCGACGCCGAGCTCTACGACCTGTGCACGAAGCTCCTGCAGGAACCGTTCGACCGGACGCGTCCGCTCTGGCTCTTCCTCGTCATCGACGGCCTCGCCGGATCGAGCGAAGCGAGCCCCTCTAACAGGCGACGCGGCGCGCTCTTCACGAAGATGCACCACACCATCACCGACGGCGAAGGCGCGGTGCGCCTGGCCGAGCACTACATGGACATGGAGCGCGACGCTCCCCCGCCGCCCGAGGTGAACCTCGACCAAGCGATCCCAACGGACGAGAAGCCGGAGAAGGCCGACGACTTGGTCGCGTCGCTCCTGCGAACGACCGGACACACCTGGCGCCGCGTGCTCGGCATGACGCGACGCGCGGCCGGCGAGGTGGCTCTGGCCGCGAGCGACCCGGTACGCATCGGCGAAGGCGTATCGAACATGCGCAAGGCCATCGAGTCGGCGCAGTCACAGCTCTCCGCCGACAAGGCCGGGTCGCCCTTGTGGACCGATCGATCGCGGCACCGCCGCTTCGACACCCTCGACGTCCCCCTCGAGGAAGCCAGGCGCGCGGCCAAGGCCCTCGGCGGCTCCCTCAACGACTTCTTCGTCACCGGCGCCGCCATCGGCGCGCAGCTCTACCACGAGTTCGCGGGGGCCGAGGCCCCCTACTTCAACGCAACGTTCGTAGTGTCCACGCGCGACGACCGCTCGGCCGGCGGCAACTCGTTCACGCCGTCGAAGATCCGCATCCCCGGCGGGAAGGTGGACCCGGCCGATCGCTTCGAAGCCATCCGCGACGTCATGGGCTCCCGGCGCGGCGAGGTCACCGGCGGCGCCGACCTCATGGGCGCGGTGTCGGGCATCGCGAACCTGTTGCCGACCTCGGTCGTCACGGGCATCGCGCGCTCGCAGGCGGCGTCCGTCGACTTCGCGACGTCCAACGTGCGCGGCGCGCCCATCGAGGTGTACGTGGGCGGCGGGAAGGTGCTCGCGACCTACCCGATGGGCCCGGTGGCCGGGACGGCGTGGAACATCACGATGATGTCCT
>JBOGXL010000457.1:0-24412 GCA_050694575.1 Actinomycetota bacterium
AGCGACAGCTGAGCCTTGCGCCGCTGGTCCCGGATGTAGGTACCGACATCCGGTATCCGCTGGGTCCGCTCGTCACTCACCCGCCGAGCTTACCCCAATCGATAGCCTTTTGCAAGCACTCGTGAACGTATGCACAAGCTTAGCTGTTGCTCCTCAGCGGCAACGTGCCTGTTCAGAAGCCTCTTCGCGCACCGGCAGCCGCCGGAGACACGTTGAAGGGACGTGCTAGCTGATCTGGGTCCGGCTAGCAGCCGGGCCTAACAGACCCGGGCGAGGCTCGGATAGGGGTCGATGGCGCGGCCCCCACCGGGATGGATCTCGAAGTGCAGGTGGGACGGCCCGCCTCGCGCGTTGCCGGAGTTCCCGTTGCCGCCCAGGCGCTGCCCTGCCGAGACGGATTGTCCCGAGCCAACCGAGATGCTCGAAAGATGCGCGTAGTAGAACTCGACGCCGTTGCCGGACAGATAGATGGACTTCCCACCGAGCCCGCCGTTCCCCGTCCGAGTGACACGTCCGGACACCACAGCGACTATCGGCGCCCCGTGCGGCGCCATGATGTCGTTGCCCTGGTGTCGACGGGATCCGCCACCCCGCGAAGCCCCGAAGCTGTTCGAGACCGAGTGCGGACCGGCCACGGGACAGAAGTCCAGCGGAACGGACTGCCCACGCACTCCTCCCCCGATAACGCGGAACAGACGCGCGAGCTCCTCACGCCGCAGTTGCCCTCGGAGCGACTGGTAGATGCGGTTCTGCTCGGCGAGCGTGATGGCTAGACGACGGCCCTGTGACAGGTACGCATCCTTCTGCGAGGCCAGCACGCCTTCCTGTCTGTCGAGCTCGCGCTCCGTGAGGTCGAGCTCGTGCTGCTTCTTGCGCAGCTGAAGGATCAGGTCCTCGTCGTTGAGCGTCTGCCGTTGCAAGCTCATCAGGCGCAGGTTGAAGTCTCGGAACGACTCCGCCTCGAGCAGGAACTGGAAGAACCCGACGCCGCGATTTCGATAGGCCGCTCGCACACGGCTCTTCAGCCGATCGCGCAGCTCGACCATGTCGGCCTCGGCTTGGCGCTTCCTCGCCTGCGTCTGCGCGATCTCGCCTCGCGTCTCCTCGAGCTCGTGCTCGGTGTCGGCGTAGGCAGACGCGATCTGTCCGGCGCGGGACTTGAGGGCCGAAACACGCTCTCGTTGAGCGTTCAGCCTGTCCTTAGTGGACTGTGCGCCGGCCGACGTGGGGGCCAAGCCGATGGCGAGTATCGACAGCGCGGCAACCAGCAGAGCGATCTTCCGAGTCGGTGATTGGCTCGACGTCATCTCATCCGTCGTTGGCGGGGGGACGAGCAACTTGCCCGCCCGGAACCTAACACCGCGTCGCGACAAGGGTCAAAGGACTCGTGAACTCGTGAAATCGCCGGCGGCTAGTCGAGGATCGCCCCGGCGGCGAGCCCCAGGACGAAGAGCGCTCCGGCGCGCCGGGCGTGCACGAAGGCGACGGGCGCGTACCACAAGGGCCAGAGCGGGAACCCCTTCGGTGGCTCGGGCGGTCGTGGCTGCACATAGGCGCGCCACACGGGGACGAGGCGCTGCACGGCCAGCAGCGAGACCAGCGCGTAGACGGGCAGCGCACCGACCGCGACGCACACCACAACGGACACGTAGAAGCCCACCATCATGCCGAGCGTGACGTACCTCGCCGTCCGCTCGCCCAGAAGGACGGGCAGCGTCCCGATACGAGCCGGTCCGTCCCAAGGAAGCTTGTCGACGTGCTTACCCATGAGCACTGTGGTCGCCAGAAGCGCGTAGGGAACGGACGCCGCGACGACCTCCGCCGGTATCGACCCGGCGGCGGCGTAATAGGTTCCGCCGACCATCAACGGCCCCCACACGACGAAGACTCCGGGCTCCCCCAGCCCACGCTTCTTCAGGCGCAGCGGCGGCGCGGCGTAGCCGGCGCTGATGACGAACCCCGCCAGCGCAAACCCGACGATCGCCCATCCGCGCTCGAAAGTGAGGACGACCAGGACCGCGAGGGAGAGGAGGTTGACGACGAGGGCCGAGGCGAAGAGTCCGCGCTTGGAGATGAGACCTGACAGGACGGGGTGCGGCGCGTACAGCGCTCGAGGGTAGCTCTGTGTGTCGATCGCCGACTCGAGATCGAAGAGGTCGTTCATCAGGTTGTTGGCGGCATGGGCGAGGAGCAGTCCGGCACCGGCCAGGCCGAACAGCCACGGATCGAATCCCGGCTCCCCGACCGCCAGCAGCCCGCCGACGGCCGCGGATGTGACGGTCAGGGGGAACACGCAGGCCCGCACCAGGACGAGCCACTTCGAGACGATGTCGACCTTGCCGGGAGGCGGGTTGCACGTCTTAAGGACGAACGACCACCGCCACAGCAGCCCGCGCTTGCGCGTCGTTCGTGCTTCGGTCCGGGCCATCAGAGAAAGACTACCGTTGCGCGGATCCAAGCCGCCTAGGAGTCCTCACAGCGCGAGCGTGCGCAGGGCCCAGTAGAAAGCGGGCGCCGAGAAGAGCAGGCCGTCGACGGCGTCGAGCGCACCACCCATCGGGCCGAGGTAGGTCCCGGCGACACGGACGCCGGCGCTGCGCTTTATCGCCGCGAACCCGAGCTCGCCCAGCGGGACGAGAACTCCCATCCCGATACCGAGCAGCGCACCCGATCGGAAGTCGAAGGGCGGATCGAGCACGGCCCCCGCGACGACGCCGACGGCGACACTGGCCACGAACCCGGCCGCAACACCCGGCCAACTCTTGCTTCGGCCCGTCGCCGGCGGGTGGCGACGGAAGCCACGCCAGCGCTCCACAGCGAAGGCGACGACGTCGTTGGCGATGACCATCAGCCCGAAACAGAGGAGCCCGCGGAACCCGAACCGATCCACGCTGCGGATGAGCAGCACGTGCGCGCCGAGCACGCCGGCGACGCCGGCAGCACCGAGCGTCGATGCGATGTCGAACGTGGTTCCCGTCGAAGAGCGAGCACCGAGCTCGTACAGCAGTACCCGTGTCACGAGCAACGCGAGCACCAACGCTGCTCCCGTCGAGGCCAGGAGGTCGAGCCTGCCGCTGTATCCCGACCACAGGAAACCCGCAACACCCAGTGCCCCGAGCGCGACGGTGATGACGTGTCCCCAGGGGGCGAGAAGCCGGCGGAGGTCGATGTACGCCGCGAGAACAACGAGAGCCACGAAACCGGACACGGCGACACGTCCGATCAGCAACGTCGCGAGAGCGGCGGCGCCGAGCAGGAGGCCGACAACCACGTGGGCTCGCGTCGCCGGCCCTGCGAGGGGAACGGTTTCCGACATGGGCGTGGGCCGCCAGGGAATCGAACCCCGGACACCCGGGTTAAAAGCCCGGTGCTCTGCCAACTGAGCTAGCGGCCCCTGCCGAAATCGTAGCCAGAGCCCGCCGCCCGCGCATCGACGCGAACCCGTAGTCGCAGAAGGTCCGGTGATACCCTGAATCGCTCCGGGGGCGTGGAGCAGCGTGGAGTGCTCGCCACCCTGTCAAGGTGGAGGTCGCGGGTTCAAGTCCCGTCGCCCCCGCGATCCGGGGGATACGTCGTCCCCACTATGCGGCCAGGTAGCTCAGTTGGTAGAGCACGGCACTGAAAATGCCGGTGTCGGCAGTTCGATTCTGCCCCTGGCCACTAGCCTGAAATGCGCTGATGCCTTCTCGGCATGTCCGGTGAGTGGCACCTGTCGCCACCGATGTCGCCACCAGATCGGCGTCAGTCGTTGAGCGCCTCCGAAGCGGCCTCGGCGGCGGACCGCAAACGATCGCCATCGGAGGCCGAGTACACCTCGAGCAGCATCTTCGAAGAAGCCCAGCGCCCGAGCCGTTGCACGTCCTCGACAGGGACGCCGCGATCTCGAAGCCGCGTGGCGAACGTTCGCCGGAGCTCGTGCATCCCGCGCGGCCGCCCATCGGGTGTGCGGTGCGGGACGCCGGCGCGGTCGAGGATGCGCCGCCAGGCGCGCGAGACGTTGGATGGGTGCAGGGGCGTGCCGATGAGCGTCGTGAACACGTACGTATCCGCGGGCATTTCGGGCCACGGCTGTGGGCAGCGGAGGCGCTCGGCCGATTGCTTGGCGTGGTGCTCGTTCAGGAGTCGCACGGCCGCGCGACAGCGGGAGTGGATTGCTGGAAGCGTCGGTCTTGGGTCGCGACGAGACGAGGCCGCGCGTGCCGGTGACTTCCTCGGCCACCTTGCTGATGTGGTGGAGGCCTTCGCGCACGCGGAAGGCGGTACCATCGAGATCGACATCGCGCCACCGCAGCCCGAGTGCTTCGGAACGGCGGAGCCCTGTGTGCGCGGCGAAGAGGAACAGGGGGCCGAGTCGGTCGTCCGCGCAGGCCCGAGCGATCCGCCGAAACTCATCGACCGTGAACGCCGACGGATACTGCCTGTGGATCGTCGGCGGGTCGGTCAATCGTGCGACGTTCCGCGCGATGAGGTCGTCGCGCTCGGCGTCCCGAAGCGCGCGCGAGAGTGTGGCTCGCGTGTGCCTTACGGTCGCTGCTGATAAGCCGGACGCCTGAAGCTCACCGAACATCCGCTCCACTGCCGTCGGCGTCAGCCTGCGCAGTGGGATGCGCCCGAGCCTGGGGCGGAGGTGAAGACGCACGGTGCGCTCGTAGCGAGCCGCAGTCGTGACGGCTAGCTTCCCTGACTCGACCCTCGATCGCAGGACGCCGAGCCACTGGTCGAGGTACTCACTCAGGCGGGAGTTCTCGTTCAGCAAACGCAGGCCCCGTTCCGCGTCGCGGACCGCGCGCTTCAGCTTGGCCCGTGCTTCGGATTGCGTCTTGCCGTAAAAGACGGGCCGCCGCACATCGATGGCCCTGGGCATCGTCGCCACCCACAGACGGCGTCGCGGGTCGAAGCGCAGCCCGCCTTCACCCGATGCTCGCTTACGTCCCATCCTCATCCTCCTTGCGCGTGCTCTCGTTGGATTGCGTGTGCCACCGGTCGCGGTAGCGGCGAGCCTTCGATAGGTGTGAGCGGATCGTCGCTCGGTTCTCACCGAGCCGTTCGGCGAGCTCTCGCGCTGGTGCCGGATGGCCCTCGGCGAGCAGCGCCGCTTCCGCTTCGAGGAGCGCCGTGTAGTAGCTCGACGGCGGCGGTTTTCCGTGAGCCGGCCGCTCGCGGGGCATGCGGCGAAACGAGCGGTGGGCATCGCGCGCCAGCCGCAGATGCAGCGCTGTCTCGAGATCGCGCAATGTCTCGCGGATGTTCGTGTCGTCGGTGTTGATGTAGTCATCGGCCTCGAAGGTCACCGAGCGCAGCTTCGGTCCGCCCGAGCTCTGCACCCAGCGCAGCTCCGCGGCGAAGCCTCCTCCGGGAAGGCTCGCGCGTCCCGCCGCATGCAAAGCGACGCGATCCGCGAGCGCAAGCATGCCTCCGGCCCATGCCCGGAAGGCGTCCGCGTTCGCCTCCGGAGACCTCGCCCACAGCTCCTCGAGCTCGTGGACGGTGAAGGACGAGCGCCAGCGGGCGATGAGGTAGTCGCGGACGTCGTCGGCGAGATCGGGGAGACCGTCCCAAGCCCGGGCCCAGAGGGCGTCGTCGTCGAGCTCGCGAGTCCTCTTCGGGCGCCGACGAGGCTTGCGCTTCCTCGAGTCCGGCATCTCGCGAGGAGCCTACAGACTGGCTCACGATAGCGCAACACCTCCCAGTACTGTTGTATTTACCCGTTGCCGGAGTATAGTGCCACAGCTTCCATCGCTGTGGCAGATGACGTACGCTCCGGCCCATGGATGCCATCGAGCTCACGAGGCTGCGGCGGATGCTCTCACTCGGCACTGCACGCCTCATCCGCGTGGAGGCCGGGCTCTCGCTCTCCGAGCTGGCCCGGGCGGTCGGTGTCGATCGCGGGACGATCTGGCGTTGGGAGACCGGGCGGCGGCGTCCTCGCGGCCGCGCGGCGGAGCGCTTTCTCACGGCGCTTGAGGAGCTGTCGCGATGACGGCCAAGGACGAGGCGCGGCTCCTGCTCACCGTGCGCGAGGCCGGCGAGCGGCTGTCGCTGGGACGGTCGCTGATGTACCAGCTCATCACGTCAGGCGAGATCGACTCGGTGACGATCGGCCGAGCCCGCCGCGTTCCGGTAGCCGCCCTCGACGACTACGTCCGGCGGCTGCGCGAGGCAGAGGGCGAGTCGCGTGCCTCCTGAGGTTCCGGACCATCTGGTCGACCGTGAGCTCGAGCTGGACCTCCTTGGCGTCGCCTTCCTCGCGTCGTTCCGCCTGACTGGAACCGACAATGCCTCCGCGCGCTGGGCGCTCCATCTCGTCGCGAGTCTCGATGAGGCTCTGTTCGGCTGCCGGGACTGCAGGCTCGTACTGCGGGCCGTCCAGACGGTGATCCGCGCTCATGGAGTTGCCGCACCTGCGCTGGTCCGCAACGAGCTGCGCAAGATGCGCGCCTTCGACGAGATGCGATACGTCCTGCCGTCCGTCCAGGGAGGCGCAGCCGGCGTCATCTCCGCCATCGACGGCTACCGGGATCGACTGTTCGAGCTCGCGAAGCGACGGGCCGCGTACCTCCGCGCTACGACCGAAGCTGCCCAGCTGCTGGAGTCGCCGTGAGCGTTCTCGATCAGTCCGATCGAGAGGTATTGCTTGGTGACATGTCCGTCGAGGTGGGTGAACCCGCTCACCTTCGGGATCTACTGTCGGAGGTCGAGGCCTTCATCCGCCGGTTCGTGGTCCTCACGAGTGCGCAGTCGACCGCGCTCGCGCTTTGGGTCGTTCACACTCACGTGGTTGACGCATCCGAAGCAACACCGTACATCGCGGTTACGTCGCCCGAGCGCCGCTCGGGCAAGACACGGCTCCTCGAGGTTCTCGAGCTGCTCGTCCCACGTCCACTTCGAGTGGCCAACGTCAGCGAGGCCGCGCTGTTCCGAACCATCGCCGACGAGCGCGCGACGCTGCTCCTCGACGAAGGCGATGCCATCTTCAACGCGAAGAACGATCACGAGGATCTGCGCGCGCTCATCAACTCCGGCTACCGGCGAGGAGCGGTCGTCCTTCGCTGCGAGGTCCAGGGCAAGAAGATTACGCCCTGCCGCTACGACGCCTACGGTCCGAAGGTCATCGCCGCCATTGGTCGGCTCCCGGACACGATCGCGGACCGATCGATCCCGATCCGGCTGCAACGTAAGCACCGCGGCGAGCCGATCGAACGCTTCCGGCTCCGGCTCGTTCGCCCGCAAGGTGAGGCCCTCAGTGATCAGCTCGCCGGGATCACCGACGACGTGGAGCTGGTCGAGGAGCTCCAGCTCGCGCAACCCTCGCTTCCCGACGAGCTCGACGACCGGGCACAGGACGGATGGGAGCCACTGCTGGCAATCGCAGAACTCGCCGCCGGGCATTGGCCAGCCCTCGCGCGCGCCGCGGCCGTCGATCTGCACGCAGAGGAGATCGACGCCGATTCGGCCGGGACGCTTCTCCTTCGTCACATCAAGTCCGTCTTCGAGGAGGGCGGCGATCCCGATGCGATGACGAGCGCCGACATTCTCGAGCGGCTCGTCGAGATCGAGCAGGGACCATGGGCCGCATGGTGGTCCCGCGACGTGGAGGCCAGTCGGTTCCGCGGCCCGGCCTCGAAGCTCGCGCGGTTGCTCAAGCCGTACGGGATCGAGCCGCGGAGGGTCGGCCCGCGCGACGCGCGCCAGGCGTGGCTATCACCGTGCCGATCTCGAACCCGCCTGGGCACGGTATATCGACACTCAGACCGCCTCTGTAGCGACGTCCATCGAATCCGATGGACACATGGACAACAGCAGGTCAGAGGGCAGTTCGAGGTCGGGGTCGGAGGTGCCGCCCGGTACGGCTGACCTGCGGGTGTCCGTGCGTCCGTCCGCGAAAACGGACGCGGGCGAGCAGCGGCTTCCTCTCGCGCCTGTCGCGTCCGCAGCCGAACAGGCGCGCGTCCACGTCGAGGCGCTCGATCTCCTGTCCCGCGAGCTGGGGGCCGAGATCATCGTTCCGTCAGTGGACTACGCCCGCGGACGTCAAGCCGAGCTGGAACGGATCTGCCGGCGCGACGCGATGTGGGTCCGGGCGGATTCTTTAGAACCGAGCAGCGAGGCGTAAAGGCCGTAGTCTTCTTCGATCCAGGCGATGTTTCGGTGCCGATTTCCGTAGTTTGCGCTTTTTTCGGCGGCTCCCACCTGCGGTTTCGTCGCTAAGTGATCAGTTCGGGAAACTCGCCAGCATTCGCGCGTTGTTGGTGCGGGGTCGACGCCTCTTCGGTGCGTGAAGTTCCAGACGACCTGCCAGAATCCGAACGACTGGAAGCCGGGCTGCTGAATCTCTCCGCCGCAGAAGACAAGAGAGCCACCGTGACAGCCGTCAGCCAGAATTGGCTGGTTCGCTGGTCCGCGCTGGCTGAATCGACGGGGTCGTGATCGAAGGGGCTCGATGCGATCGCGTAGTCGCGAGGCCCAGCATATCGAGTGCGTCTGCGTCGCTATAGTCTTGTTCGTTGTGAGAGGGCGCAAGCGTCTGGGCCTGCTTGAAAGCTTTCGGGCGGCTGGTCGAAGCGCGTGGGGGGCCAATGACCCGACGAGTGGAGAGGGATCTCTACTGGCTACAATCATCTTTGGACTCTGGTGGTGGATTGCCGGCTCTCCCGACAATCGCGAACCTAAGGGCGGAGCTTGAAGAACTACACTGCGCGCCTGGCCAGAGAGATGACCGTGATCGCTTGTGACTAGCCTCTCAAGGACCGCTTGACGAGGAGCCGACGATCCGGACGCGAAAAGTAGCACATGATGGCCGCCAACATGAAGGCGAGCAGAAACCATCGTCCCCTCGGCACCAAGGTACCGCATATTCCTGTAATGACGTAGAGACTTGGGACCTTCCTAACCGCGATTGGGGACCGCGCCCGTATCTCCCTGCGCATCGTTATCCATGCGCCCATCGTCCCTCCAATCGCGACCGCCAAGAGTAGTAGAGCCAGCAACAACCGTTGCGAGATACTTCGTCCTCCGTTGATGAAAAGGTAGACCGCATAAGCGCCGGCAGCGCTTGCAGCCAATAGAGCGAGGCCTCCCGACGTTACTCGTGCAAACGCTTCCAAGCTTGTCGGAGTCGCTTCTGGCTGGCTTCCTGTCACCTCAGTTTTGCTCTCTGCGACATTTGCCGTACTCATCCTTTGCACCAAAGCCCGTGACGACTCCACCAACCACCACCAGGGCACCTCCGACCACTTTCGTGTGCGGCGCTGGGATGGTAAAGATTCTCGCTCCGATGCCGATCAAAGCCGAACCAACGACGGTTGCTGTTGGCTCCCTGGTCGCCCCGAGTTCCAGTGGTTCACCCTTGAGGGCCTTTTTGATTGCGCTCCCTGCCGCAACGAGGCCCTTCCCAACAGCTTTGGCGCCGCACTTGAGGATGTCAAGGAGCCCCGTACCAGCGAGGTCAGCCGCGTTGATGGGGTCCCCAAACACATAGACGTAGTCGTTCGCACAGCCACCTTCGATGGGGTCGACCGAAAGGAACCGTCCGTGGGTCGGCGCGAAAAGGCGCGCCCCCATGTGGACGAGGCCCCGATCGCTGATCCTCTTCTGGTCGCCATGCCAACCCCAGGAGGTCCCGGAGACGTTGGTGTTGGGAGGCGTTGTCGTTGCTTGCTCTCCGTAGGGGCCTGAGTAGCCCGTCCACGTGCGATTTCCAGAGAGGTTCGTGACTGTAACCGTGTCGCCGTGGACGTTGGCGTGGCTGTAGACCGTCCCCGAGGGCGAGTACGCGAGCGTCGTATTCCCCACCAGCCCGATGGCGAAGTCCGTCAACGAGCCTGCAGAGTTCGTGATGAAGCGCGGGCTGTCTGCATGTCCAGCGAACCCGTACCTGGCAATCGACGCGAGGGGAATGAGAGCCACCGTAACCGCGGCCGAGCTCGCTGGGAGCACCGTCGTCGCGGAAGCAGAGAGCGGCGTGCCGGAACGAGACTGGTAGCGATCCGCCACTAGCAACGAGGCTCCCGACGCGACGTTTGCCCGCTCGGTTACGCCAGAGGGGGCCGTGCCGGAGATGTTCGCCGCCAGTCCCACGGCGTGAACGACGTGCTGGGCGTCTGCAGTCGTCGCGACGTCCGGGAGCGGATGAGCGGTGGCAAGAGTCGAAGATCCCGAGGCGCTCACGGCGATGGGCGTGCTTGAGGTAACGTTCCGATAACTGGACAGAGCCCCCGTCATGTTCGGAGTTGTCGCCGAAGGGATCGTGAAGGTCCAAGAGGCGGGATCGGACGACCCCGCGTAGCGCCACAGGACCGATGTGCGAACCGTCCCGCTCGTTTGGGTTCGTGCCACAGTCCAACCCGAGGATGAGATCGAGCTCGGTGCGGTGAGGGCGGAGGCCGTCACCGACGCCAACATGAGGTCCCCCGCTTGCGTCGCGGCCGGCCTGTTGATAGCGATCGTGGTGGCGCCAGCCGTCTTCGTGGTCGTTCCCACGTGGGAGATGCGCGCCATCTCCGAGCGCTCGGCGATTCGGTCGAGAGGGTCGCGGCGATAGGTCGTGACATGGGTTGCCGTCTCCGTGCGCACGTGGCGGTCGGCCGAGTCGAAGTCGAAGCTGTCCGGACCCAGGCGCGTCGTGTTGCCGTGGTCGTCGTAGGAGATCTCAGACGCCGGGATCTCCGATGTCGAGACGAGCTGATCGGCCTCGTTGTAGCAGGAGGTCGTGGTGCCGCCGCCCGTGCCTGTGACTGTGAGCGAGCTACGGTTGGTGTTCGCGCCCGCGCCGGGGGCCAGGCACCCCGAGGCATCACCGAACCCGTACGTGTAGGTCTTTCCGGGAAGGCGGGCCTCAGTGAGGCGGCCGGCACCGTCGTAGACGTAGTTCGGCACGCCCGATCCCGCGTCGATGAAGCCCTGGCCGTCGAAGACCTCCTGGTCGACAACGCGCCCGGCTAAGCTTCGGGTGACGAGGTCGCCCGTCCACGTCGCGCTCGTGTCGACGATGCCGATCCCGTCTGGGCGGCCAAGGGTGTCGTAACGAGAGACCAGGCCTGCGCCGTTGCCGTAGACAACCGATCCTAGCCTTCCCGTTGCCGAGTCGTAGGCGGGCGTAGCGACGGTGTTGCCGTTTGCCACGGTTGTGGTGGGTCGCCCATTGCCAGCGTCGTAGTTCTGCACGACAGTCCCTTCGGGGCCGACCGTGCTCGTGACGCGGCCGACGCGATCGAAGGTCGTCGTGGTCGTCTTGGCCCAGATGTCGGTGTAGGAGATCGTCCGCCCTAGTAGGTCGACGGTGGCCTTGACCGAGCTCGAGCCCCAAGTGGAGTCCGTGACGGCATTGACCGTCGGATTTCCGCCAATCGAGTAGGAGTGGGTGACCGTCCTCGCGCCAGAAGACCCGTGCGCCGGCCAGGACTGCGACGCCATGCGTCCGCGCGCGTCGTAGCTCTCACATTCCCATCCCGCCGAGGCGATGGTGGCGACCGTACCGACGCGGCGGCCGACCTTGCGTCCGGCGGCGTCGAAGACGCTCTCCTCGAAGCGGGCGCTTCCCGGTCCGGAGCCGTCGGGGTCCGGGCCAGTGATGCGTTTGGGCGCTCCGCCCTGCGGGACGCCGGAGCCCACGCCGCACACCGCAGCGATCGGTCCCTCGGTTCCTCCGTAGTTCTCCGTCGTCCACCGGTTGCCGGCTGGGAGAGTGCGCGCCACCCGGCGAAGGTAAGAACCCGGGCCCGGGGACTCGTAGGTGATAGCCGTGCGGAGGCTTAGGCCGCCCGGATCTTGCACCGTCGCCGTGGCAAGACCGTGATGGGGTCCGACGCCGGAAGATGAGTCCTCGTACTCGGTAGCCGTCACTTTGCCGTCGGCGTCTGTCATCGACGTGAGGAGCCCGTAGTTCGGCGAAAGCGCGCTCCCCGGGATGACCGCGAAGTCCTGGGCGCCGGGAGCCTTCCACAAGGCGCGCAGCCCCGCCTCCCCCGCGGTGTCCACCATGTCCACGCGAATGCGGTGCATCCCCTGGGAGAGGGTGACGGCTTGACCGGTAACTTGCACCCAGCCGCTCGCGGGCTCGGCTGGCGTCTGCTCGACGGCTAGCGCGTCGTCCACCCATACCTTGGCGACCTTCCCTCGCGATTCCACCCGGAAAGCGTGATCGCCTGCCTGGGCGACATCCAAGTAGCCGGAGTACCGAGCAGACCACCCTCCCGATCCGGGGTTGACGGGCGGCGATGTGCCCCAATCCCTGTCGAGGGAACCGCCCGAGCCGAGGCCCGTGTCGTGCAGCGCCGGTCCGCCGGCGGCATCGGCGTTGGTCCAGTAAACCGCAGCCAGGCCGGCGATCCCCTCGTCGTAGCCTTTCGTCTCAAGCGGCACCGTCTGGCCGGCCCTGGGCAGACCGTTGGCATCGAAGCTCGAGACTGGCGCCGGCCCGTAGGTCTTGACCACGCGGCTGGCGTGATCGAAGAGCCTCGTGACCTTTAGGCTCGCACGGTCGGTAGTGGCGACCAGCCGGTCCAAGGAGTCCCAGGAGTACGTCGTCTTGAGGCCCGCGGGATCGTAGCGCTCGGTGATCCGGCCCCGGTCGTCATATGCGACCTTTTCGGCGTAGCCCACGGTGGGCGAGAAGCCATCCACCGAGACCTGGCCGGTGCGCGTGACCGCGTTGTACGTGTATCTGCGGGTGGGGCGAAGGGCTCCAGCCGTCGGAGACGGCTGGACGATGGAGGAGACGCCTCCTGGGGTGTTGTAGGTGATCTGTGTCAGCGCCGTGGCGTCGTCGGCGCGCACGCCGGCAGCGATGGCGTCGACGACTAGCGGGTCGCGGATCGAGATGATCCGGCCCGAGGAGTCATAGGCGAAGTCGTGGATGACCCCGCCGGGATTCGTGAGCCTGATGAAGCGACCGGAAGAATTGTAGGTCAGGCTCGTCGACGTCCCGTCCCAGAAGTCGATGCGGCACAGCATCCCCGCCGCAGCGGCGGGAGTTCCCGAACATTCGGGGTCGCCGCCGTAGCGGAGGTTGATGGCGCCACCCGCGACGGGATCGGTGATCGTGCGCAGGCGGGCGGGACTTCCCGAGTAGCCGTAGGTAAGCGCGGCCGGGCTTCGGTCGTCGGTCGCCGTGACGAGGGATTCGAGCGTCCCCTCGGCTCGGAAGGTGTAGGTCGTTCCCGCTCCATCTCGAAGGACGAATCGCCCGTCGGTGCTTCGCACAAGGAGATCGTTAGGCGCCGTGGCGGGCGGCGTATACGAGCCCGTGGCCGCGGAGGCAAACTCATGGGCCTCTCCGTCACTTGAGAACACTCGCACCGAGGCGCCGCGGTCCTCGAGGCCCACCCACCGGGCCTGCCCGGCCGCCGTGTTGAGCAGCCAGCCGTGCGGCAGGAGCTTGGAGGTGCGCGTCAGCCACGCCGGCGAGAGGAGGTAGATCGTGTCGGCAGCCGAGGCATCGCGCAGGAAGACGCGCGCCACAGCGGTGCCGCCGGTGTTTCGCCAGTCGACGGTGATCGGTTGCGGCGTACCGGGTGCCGCCGAGAACGACGAGCCAAAGACAGGAGCATCCTCCGGGGCGTGCGGCGCCCAGCGATCCAGGCGCAGCGTCCCGCCGACGGAAGCCTTGAGACCGGCCGAGGAGATGGCACCGATCTGCCAGGTGCCCGAGTACGGGACGGTAAGGAACCCGGTCCAGCGCGCGAGGGCGCGCTGGGGATCGTGGGCGGCGACGAGCTGGCCCGAGCCCCAGTCGAAGCTGACGGTGGGGTCGATGCGCTCTCCGACGAGGACATCCCCGGAGTCGATCTCCCCCGAGGAGTTCTCGTCGTTGTAGAACTCGGCGCGCAGGCCGTTGTTCGATGCCGAGCGGGAGTTGTACGTGAAGCTCAAACCCACATCACCCGACAGGGCGCGCATCGTCTTGCTGCCGACGGTGACCGACATGTTGCCGTTGACGAGGTTCGTCGTGACCTTCGACGCCAGAAGCGACGGGCCCGGCGCACCCTCTGAGGGCGTCGAGGTCTCACCCGGGACTGATCCCACCTCATCGGTAGGCGACGGCCCTCCGTCGCCGAGGCCCAGGTCGACCTTGAAGCGGCGCCCGTACTCAAGCGGCGGGAAAGTCTGAGGTACGTGCAGGCCGCCGACGAAGCACGTCGTGAGCACCCACGCCCAATACGTCACGCCGTCCTGAAGCACTCCCGGCGGGATGGGGAAGTCCGGCGTGGGATCGAGGGAGTTCTGCTGGTCCGTCATCGAGAACACGAACCCCGAGCCCGGAGCGGGCGACGTCGTGATCTGAAGCTCCATCTCCACCGTCCCCCCGCACTCGCCCGAGGGCGAGGGTTGGGCCTGGATGGTCGGCGTCGTTGTCGACAGCACCTGGCCGTTGGTGATGTTCGTAACGTAGGAAGGCGGCGGTGGCTTCCACAGCTCCATCTCCAGTCTCACGTCATACCAGCGAAGCGTCTCGCCGGCCTCCGTGCCGCGCAGGCCGAACCATTGGTTGGTCAGCCCTTGCGTGACCCAGCGATCCATCTCCAGATGCGACCGGACGAACAGATCCGAGCCGGGAGGATCGGTGATGGAGCCGATGAAGGGGCGACCAGCGCCGACCTGGTCGAAGGAGGTCGGCTGCGCACCCTGCTCGTACACATTCATCGAGGTCGTGCCCGACGTGTTCCCGCTCGTTCGGATGAAGGCCAGACCGGCGTAGTACACGCGATAGCCCTGGTTGAGGTAAGGCTCGTACTGGCTGAAGCGGACGGCGGCTCGAGCCATCGCTCCGCCCGTTGCGCCAAGGATCACCATGCCCGAGGCAGACTGGCCAGCGGTATTGAACGTCCACGACGACGACGCAGCCGTGTTCGTGTAGGAGAAGTGTGGGTCGACGACCATGGGAAAGACCTTGGCTGGCTGGGAAGCGAGCCAATCCACGTCGAGAGCCACCGTCACCCGCGTATCAGCACCTTCTCCCGGCGTGTCGAGCCTGTAGCGGACCCTCGAATCCGTGGTGAGGTCGGAGCCGTCTGCGCCGGTGACGACGGGAGCGGGAACGCGAAGGAGTTCCCCGATTCCGCCTGAGAGCTCGAGCCCACCCAGCCCATCGGGGGAGAACGTCGCTCCCTCCATGTCGAAGGCGTACTCCGAAGGTGCCTGAGGCGAGGCGACCACGATGTCCTCCTTCAACCCGTCACCGCGGACCTCGTAACGAAGGTCCACGCCGGGCCAGACGTCGTCGTAGGTGACCGCTCCAGAATCGGGCACCGCATCGTTGGTGCGAAGATCGCCCGCATCGTGCGGCGCCCGGGTTGGCTTTGCAGCCTTGGTGACGCGCGCCGTCGCCGAGTTCGTCCTTCCAGGAGCGACGGGCTTCATCCCGATCGTGCCAGCGCTCGTCTGGATCTCGAGGCCCTGCTCGGCAGGACCGAAGCCGACGGACCAGGCGTTCCCGCGAGTTCTGAGCCAGCCGGCACGCTCCCGGTCCTCGGTGACACCGTTGTCGATGGGGACCCAGCTCCCTCCCTTGCTGTAATGGATGGGCGAGGTGTAAGCGTCGACCGTGAGTGAGCCGTCCTCGTTGCGGAACACACGCGTGAAGGCATCCCGGCGTTCGACGACCTCTTGGACGGGAGCGTCGGGATCGCGCACCGGCGGCTCTTGAGAGGCCGTGCGCGAAGTGCCGGGCCTCGAAGGGACCCGTGCCGCCTCGCCAGGCTCCTCGGAGCGGAGCGGTGGAACTTCGGTGGGATCGATGCGTCTCGAGGCGGGCTCCTGGGCGACCGCTGGCAAGGCAGCAGAGGCGACGGCCAGCGCGAGGAGGCTCGCGATGAAGATCCGCAGCGTGGTTGTGTAAGCGTGTTTGCGCACGGTGTTCCTCCGTATCCCGCCGACCAGGGGTGCCCCTCCGCAGAGGCGAGTGCCTGACTGGCCGCTATCCGGACAACGAGAGCGCCCGGTGCCGCGGCACGCACTAGCCCGTGGTCACTTCTAACTAGTCAATGGTTGTGGCCGCAGTTGGTCGGCCGTGTCGCCACGTGTGTCGCCACCAGAACGGACCCGTGGTGACATCAGTGGATGGCCATGGACGAGGATGGGAGCCTGACCTGCGGCTACGGACGAGCGCGGACGTACATGGATCTGCTTGGCGGCACTGAAAATGCCGGTGTCGGCAGTTCGATTCTGCCCCTGGCCACCGGAGGCGCTGACCGGTTGTCGGCACCCCGGCCGACCCTTGGTCCGTGCATCCGCGGCGCGTCGCCCTTGCCTTCGTCGTCCTGATGGTCGCGGCGTCCTGCGACCGCTCGTCCGCCGTGGACGTCCGGACGCCCGACGTCCGGACCGATGGGCCGTCCACGTCATCACCCTCGCTGCCGACACCGTCGCCCACCGTACTTGCCGAAAACGAAGTACCCACCGGTGAGCGCGCGAAGGTGGTGCGCGTCGTCGACGGAGACACGCTCGTCCTCGCCGGTATCAACGTCGGCGAAACGGATCGACGGACGGGAGGACGGAAAGCGCGCCTGATCGGGATCGACACACCCGAGGTGTACGGCGGCGCGGAGTGTCTGGGTCGCGAAGCGTCGGCCTTCACACGCGCCGAGCTCGACGGGAAACAGGTAGTCGTCGGCTTCGACGTCGATGTCGTTGATCGCTACGGCCGCGCCCTCGTCTACATCTGGTCGCCGGAAGGCGCGTTCTTCAACGAGCGGATAGTCGCGCAGGGATTCGCGCTGCCGATGACCGTGCCGCCCAACGTCAGGTATGCGGATGTGTTCGTCGAGGCAGCCCGCGACGCTCGCACGCACCGTCGCGGTCTGTGGAGCCGCTGTTAGCCGGCCGGATCGCTATCGCCGGCGTCGGCCGCCGCGAGCAGCACCGGTGAAGGTGTCGAAGACGGTGACGACGCGGGGGGACAACCCGGCCTCGTCGTAGGCGAGGGAGCGGGGCTCGCCGCGGCGGGTTCGGGAGACGGTGCAGGCGCCGGCGTCGGAGCGGGGGTCGGGCCGGCCTCGGCCGGCGTCCAGTACTGGTAGGGATCTCGTCGATAGGGTGCCGCCGCTTCTTCACCCGGACGGGTCCCACAACCGACCGGTGCATCGGCTACAGGCATTGGCTTCTCGACCTCGTCGTCGGATTCCTCTTCGGCCTCGTCGACACGAGCTGCTTCTTCCAGCACCGAACCGAGCTCGTCTGCGTCGACCTCACGGCAGCGCGAGCCGGTACAGACCTCAAGCTCGGCCCCCTCGCCGAGTAATCGCTCGAGCTCTTCGGCACAGCCCTGGGCACGACACGTCCGTACGTCCGATTCGTTCACGAACGTCGCTTTCCCCGTCCTCACCTTCGTGTCGCTCACATCGTTGACGGCGCGGAAGTCGACACGACCACGGCAACGACCTCCGCCGCCTCCCCCGACCAGGCCGATGACCTGACCAGCGATGGCGTCGCCCGTCACGGCCAACGCTTCCTGCTCGACGTCGATGTCCAGATCGCCGGCGCTCACGCCGGGATCGAGCAGCACGATGCTGCGGTTGATCGCTGTGGCGTCCCCGCTCCGGACTATCGAGTCCCGGACCCTGTTGATCGCATTCACAACGACGTTGACGCAGCCCGGCCCCCGGGCATCGACATCGATCAGCTGTCCGGCTATCGCGTCCCCGGAGACGGCCAACGCCTCCTGGTCTACTTCCACGTCCCGGTCCCCGAAGGCCGCGGAAACGTAGGTGATGTTGAAGTTCACGACCTTCGCGTTCCCCGTTCGCACCTCGGCCCGCCGGACGTCGTTGCGCATGTTGACGCGCACGGTGCGGCAGTTACACCCGCCCTCGGGACGACTGAACGCCGGCGCCTCGGGCCGAGCTCGCGACATCAACCAGTCCAAGGGAGTGGCGGCGAAGAACACCTCGGGCGACGACGCCGAAGACCGCGGAGTCGACAGGCCCAGCCAAGGAGCGAAGACGAGGGCGAGCACGGGAAAGACCGTCGCCCCCAATCCCGCCGGTCTTCGCATCGAAGGCAGGAAATGTAGCACCCCGTGCCCGTCGCTCGACAACCGGGCCGCTCACCGGCGGTCGGACGATACGCTGATGCCGTGCTGCTCCTGCGTGGGCTGGTCCTCGTCGCGGTCCTCGGACTGTGGGCCTACTCCGTCTTCGACGTGATCCGTTCCAACTCGGCCGCCGTCCGCCACCTGCACAAGCTCATCTGGCTGGTGCTCGTCCTGCTCGTCTCGCCGATCGGACCCGTAGCGTGGCTGTTCCTCGGCCGCCCCCACCCGGTGGGCACCCGCCTGTTCCAGCCCAAGCCGGGCCGGGACAGACCCCCCGACGACTCACCCGAGTTCCTCGCCAGCCTCGACGACGAGATCCGGCGGCGCCGACGGGCGGAGCGGAGGCGGCCGACGGAGAGCTCGCCGGCGGACATCGAAGAGGAGATCCGGCAGCTCGAGGAGGAGCTGCGCCGTCGTTCCGCCGAAGAGGGCGGAGAGGATCAGGACAACCCGCGCTAGTTGAGCGACTCGCGCTGACGGGCGCGCGTCCAGCGTTCGTTGGCCCGCTGGTAGAACAGCCCGGCCTTCATCCCATCGCCTTCCCCGAGCGCGTGAATCGCGCTCCACACGTCGGCGGCCGAGTGGTCGTCGGCGATCTCGTCCGGGTCGAACATGGCCGCGACGCTCGCGTAGTCGAGCTCGAGGAGCGCGCTTGGATCGAACGTGGCCAACCACTCCCGAAGCTCGTAGATCATCCCGACGATCACCGGATGCACTATCCCGCCGGTGAGGGTCTGCAAAGCGTGCCCGACACGATCGCGCGCCGTCGCGATCCGTGTCTCATAACGGATGGTTGGGTGGTCGCCGTCCTGCTCGATGCGGCGCTCGCCGTCGTCGAAGCACACGAACCAGCGCAGGGGGACGTGCCAGACGCTCTGGACAACCGGTGGATGGACGTCCGGGTGTGCGCGTTGGATGCGCTCGAGCTCGGCACGCGCGGTGGCGATCTCCTGCTCGGAGAAGAAGAACGGAACCACCGCGTCGGGGAGGGAGCGCTCGAAAGCAACGAGCCCAAGCAGACGGCGTAACTGGTTGTGTCCGAGACAGACGAAAGTCGAGCCGTCGACCGTCTTCTCGTAGAGCTCGCGGCACTCTTGCGGCGCGAGGAGACCGAGCGAGTGCCGTGTCGGCCGCGAACTCAGGGAGCCGACCCTGCCGCGCACGTGCTCGACGAGGGCACGCTCGGGCTGTGACAGCCCTTCGAACGGCCGATACACACGTAGGTACGAACAACACAGACGGGCGCTCATGACGGCCACATTGTATTCCCGAGGTTAGGCTCGGCTCGTGGGTGTGTTCTCGAAGGCCCGCGGTTTCGAGCGCGTGGTGTACGCGCAGGATCCGAGGGCGGACCTGCGCGCGATCATCGCCATCCATTCGACCCGCCTCGGCCCGGCTCTCGGCGGATGTCGCATCCAGCCGTACCGAACCGAGGACGAGATCCGCGCGAGACGAAGTGGGTAGTAGGTAGCTCACCCGCCTCATCTGCGGGGCGGCGAACAACCAGCTCGCCGAGCTGGGCGATGCCGACGCCCTCGCCGACGCGGCGATCCTCTACGCGCCCGACTTCATAGTGAACGCCGGCGGGCTGATCAGCGTTGCCGACGAGCTGATCGGCTGGCAGCGCGCCCGAGTGCTGCAACGCGTCGGCAAGATCGGCCGGACGCTGCTGGACGTTTTCCACATCTCGCAGGTGCGCAACGTCTCCACCGCCCAGGCCGCCGTGAAGTACGCCAAACATCGCATGCGGACTATCTCCGCTCTCAACCGATAACTTCTTCGAGGGATTCCTCGATCCTTCCGGCAGCGACCTCCGGTGCGAATTCCCGTTCGGCCCGCAAGCGGCCCGCGGCGCCCAGCCGCGCGCACAACGCCGGATCGTTGCGGAGCACCTCGATGGCCGCAGCCACGGCGTCCGGGGTGGAGTCCTCGAGCACGGCCCCCGTCTCGCCCTGAACCACCGCCTCGACCGATCCGCCGCATCGGCCGGCGATGCACGCCAGGCCCGAGGCTTGGGCCTCGAGGTACACGACGCCGAATCCTTCCGTGTCGAGGCCGCGCAGCCGCGTCGAGCACGGCATACAGAAGCAGTCCGCGGCCGCGTAGAAGGTCGGCAGAGAGCCATCGGGGACGAACCCGGCGAAGACTACGCGATCGGCCACACCTGCCTCCCGCGCCAGCCGCTCGAGCGATGCACGCTCGGAACCCGTGCCGACGATGACCGCGATGGCGTCGGCCTCGGCCAGCGCGCGTATGAGGGTGTCGGCGCCCTTGCGCTTCACCAACCGACTCACGAACAGGACGACGAACTCAGCGCCGAGCCCGTATCGGGCACGGACGTCGCCTCCACTGACGTCGAGCGAGAACCGCGTCACATCGATAGACGGCGGCACGACGACGACGTTGGCACGGCCCTCGGTGATGTGATCGACCGCGTCCCGCGTGAATTCGCTCACCGGCAGGACGATGTCGGCCTCGATGAGGACCTTCCGCAGAGCACGACGCGCGAAGGGCACACGCGACGGCAGCAGGATCTCTCCGGTGCCGTGGGCGATGACGGTGAAGGGAAGCCCCGTCGACTGCCGCAAGCGGGGGCCGAGACGCCCCATCGGTAGCGCGGCGAGGAAATGGATCGCGTCTATCTCGAATCTCTCCGCGGCTTCTGCGATGCCTTTGAACACCCGACGTGTCGCTCGGAGATACGAGCCGGGCAGCCGGATCACCTCATATGGGAGCTGCTCGTCCACCTTCCGCCAGCCTTCGCGAGCCGGCGCGACGACGACGACATCAGAAGCGAAGAACCCACTGCAGAGGTTGGTGAGGTAGGACTCGATGCCTCCGACCTTCGGCGGGAAGTCGTTGGTGACGAACAGGTGTCGCACCGGTCAGGACACCTCGAAGACGAACTCGATCTCCACGGACATCCCGAAGGGCAGCTCGGCCATGCCTACCGCTGAACGCGCGTGGCGCCCGGCCTCTCCGAAGATCTCCTGGAGGAGCTCGGACGCGCCGTTGGCAACCACGGGTTGCTCGCCGAACCCGGGGGCACTGTTCACGAACACGGTGAGCTTCACGACCCGCGTCACACGCGACAGCTCGCCGATCTCCGCCTTCAACGCGGCCAGCCCGTTCAGGCAGGTCTGACGAGCGGCTTCCTTCGCGCGCTCCACGTCGACGTCGCTCCCGACCTTTCCCAGGCACGTGAACGCGCCGTCGCGGAAGGGGCCTTGACCGGAGATGAACACGAGGTTCCCCGTACGAACGGCCGGAACGTAGGCCGCCACGGGCGGCGTGGGGGCCGGGAGCTCCAGCCCGAGCTCGGCTATGCGCTCTTCGGGCGTCAGCTCAGCCTCCCTGTCCGTTGGGAGGCGGATGAGCGTCGCGGACCTCGAGGTCTCCTCGGGCCACGGCTCGCAGGTCACGGAGAACACGTGTCATGGCGCCGACGAGGAACAGCACCATCGATGTGATGCCGAACGCGAGCACCCAAGGAGATACGTGCAGCCACGGCCCCCGGAAGAGCAGAAGAGATCCCGCGACCAGACCGGCACACCCCGCGAAGGTGAACGGGCCGAGCCCCTGGTAACGAAGATCCACGCAGAAGGCGGCCACGCCGAGGACCATCAACGCGAAACCCACCCACGACGCGCCGAGGGTGGCTATCCCATACAGGCCGAGAGCGAGTCCGGCGACACCGGCGATGCCCGCCGGACCCGTTGACGGATGGAAGACCTCGAAGACGATCCCGACGAGCCCGGCCAGGACGAGCAGATAGCTGATCGATGGCTGGGACGCCGCGTGCAGCAAACGGCCGAAGAGATCGAGGTTGTGGAACCTGATGCGTGCGTCGCCGGGATCGAGGGTCACCTCGGTGCGCCCTTGGCGATCCTCGACGGCAGGCGGCACGTCCTCGAGCAAGGACTCGATCGACGGGGCGACGACCGCAAGCGGATAGTCCTCGCGCGAAGTCACCCGGAGTCCGTCGACGTAGGCCGCGCCGGGAAGGCCGCGGAGCGCGGCGGGTGTACGTCCGGGCCGGATCCGTTCGCGGAAATCGACGGTCTCGATCGGCCCGATGATCGCTCCGGGGGCGGCTCCGGCGATGCCCGACTCCAGCACCAGAACCGCTCCGTGCGCCGCGCGCGCGCCGGCCGGTCCGACCCAGGTCACGACGGGGACCTCGGCGGTGCTGATCATCCGGCCGAGCCGAACGGCGCGTCCCGTTCCGACGACGCCGGGAGAATCGATCTGCAGTACGACCATCGCGTCACCCTCACGCTCGGCATCGTCGATGACGGCTCCGATAGTTCGCTCGACGGATCGGTCTATCAACCCTTCGACCTGTACGACCTCGACGCGAGCGATGGTCTCCGCTCGAGCGTCGGCCGGCCAGGCACCGAGAACGAGCCCGGTCAGCAGGATGAGCAGGCCGGTACGTCGATGCATCGGAGCCGATGGTAGCCGCTCATCACGTCCCGGCCCCCACAACCGTGTGGAATACTTGCTGGTCGACAGATCGGGACGTAGCGCAGCTTGGGAGCGCGCAGCGTTCGGGACGCTGAGGTCGCGGGTTCAAATCCCGCCGTCCCGACTACAGACCCCGGACATCGCGTGCTCGTTGCGGCGCCGGGGCAGGGGAGAAGGGTCGCATGTCGCGTCTGCGCGGTTCACGGCTGCTCGTCGTGGTCGCACTCGTGTGCGGCCTCGTCGTCGTCCGTCCCTCCACAGGGTCGGCGGCTCCCGCGCCCTGGACGCACTTCGAGATGGCGGACGGGACGAAGATCGCCGCCGCCGTGCGTTACCCGAAGGGATTCCGAGCCGGCTCCGGTCGCCGGCTGCCCGTCCTGTTCTCGATGGACGGCTACGCCGCCGGCGGCTCGGAGGGGATCGACCCGGCTTCCTTCGGCAACCGCTACATCACCGTCTACGCGTCGATCCGGGGAACGGGCTGCTCGGGCGGCGCCTTCAACCTCTTCGACCGTCGCCACAGCGAGGACGGCTACGAGATAGTGGCGAACCACCTGCCACGGCTCGCGGGATCGACCGGCGACGTCGGCATCATCGGCCACTCGTATCCCGGCTTGACCGGATGGCTCACGGCGTCGACCAACCCACCCAATCTCAAGGCGATAGCCATCTCCGGCCTGATCGACGATCTCTACCGAGGCATCGTCTATCCGGGCGGGGTCCCGAACTACGGGTTCCCGCTCATCTGGACGGGTGCCTACCGGCCGGGCGTCGAGGTGGCCGGGAATGCGGGCCGGTACATCGACGAGACGGCGAACGGCGACGCGACGTGCGCGTCCAATCTCGCGATGCGTCCAACGCACGCCCACGAGACCCTGAACTCTGTGCTCGAGAATCCCATCGTCCACGGCGGCACCTCTCTCGAGGACGGATCGTGGTGGCGTCTGCGATCGACCGTCACGTGGATCAACGGGATAAGGAAGCCGATCCACATCACGCAGCAGTTCCAGGACGAGCAGACGGGTCCGCGCGGAGGACACGTGCTCTTCCAGCGTCTCGGCGAGCGCGTTCCGAAGCGGCTCGTGCTGACCAACGGTGTTCACTCGACCACGAGCGTCGCGCACAACGACCGCTTGGCCTGGCTGGACTGCTACATCCTCGAGGAGCGCTCTCAGTGCGCTCGGGTCGCCGATCGCGATAGGCGCGTGAACCTCCTCGTGGACACGACCTCCGGCAACGCCGTCCCGGCCGGCGAGTTCGACTACACGACGTCCGATTGGCCTGCGCCCGAGACACGTTGGACGAGGTACTACCTCCACGCCGACGGATCGCTCGGCACGTCAGCAATACCCGGCGAGGCGCCCAGGTCCTTCGTGTACACACCCACGGGACGCCACATCACGGCGGATGCCGGCGGCCTGTCGCCCACGGGCCTCGACGAGGTCGTAGGCACCGCAACCTTCGGCGACGGTCCGGATGTCCTGCGCTACGAGCTTCCGTTCAAGCAGGACACGGCGATCGCCGGACCGATCAACCTGACACTCACCGCATCGTCTACGGCTGTGAACACCGACTTCTTCGTCGACGTCCTCGACGTCGCGCCCAACGGCGACGTCCACTACCTCCAGCGCGGGATGCAGCGCGCGTCGCACCACGAGATCGACCGGCATCCGTCGCGCACGGACTACACCAAAGCGGGGGACGTGTACCGCGCATGGCATCCCCACACGAACACGGTGACCAAGCTGCTGACGCCGACGGTGCCGAAGCAGTTCGAGGTCGAAGTCTTCCCCATAGGCCACGTGTTCCGTCGCGGGCACAAGCTCCGTCTACAGATCCATTCACCCCCGGCCCTCGATCCCCTGTCGGTCTACGCGTGGGTGTCGAATCTCCCGCCGGCCGTGAACACCGTCTACC
>JBOGXL010000458.1:0-6675 GCA_050694575.1 Actinomycetota bacterium
GCCAAGGACGGTCAACTCGTGGCCTTCGAGACCTACGGTGACGCCACCAACGACACCCGGTACGTCATCTTCTCCGCGACGAAGCCGTTCGTCGCGAGCACGGTCTGGCATCTCCTGGCCGAGGGCAAGCTCTCCGTCGATCTGCGGATCGCCGATCTCATCCCGGAGTTCGGAACCAACGGGAAGGACGTCATCACCCTCGAACAGGTGATGCTGCACACGTCCGGCTTCCCGACGCCGATCTTCAACCCACGTCATTGGGACGACCGAGACAAGCGACTGGCCGCTTTCGAATCGTGGGGCCTGGATTACGAGCCCGGCACGCGGTACTGGTACCACGCCACGTCCGCACATTGGGTGCTCGCCGAGGTGATCGAGCGCGTCACCGGACGGGACTTCCGCGACGTCGTGCGCGAACTCGTCGTCGACCCATTGGGCCTCCCCCGTTTCGCATTGGGCGGTCACGCCGCCACCGAAGGTGAGTTCGCGGAGCTCGTCCTCCGCGGCGAGCGCATGACACCGGACGAGCTCGAGGCGTTCATCGGCCTCCGCGAGCTACCGATCACCGAAGCCGCGGACGAGAACCTTCCCAACCTGAATGATCCGGAGGCCAGAGCTGTGGGAGTGCCCGGCGGCGGCGCCGTGGCAACGGCTGCGGATCTTGCCCTGTTCTACCAGGCGCTCATGCACAACCCCGGCGGCCTCTGGGACGATGAGCTGCTGCGCGATGCGACGGGTCGCGTGCGCAACGACCTCCCGGACCCGTTGATGCGCGTACCGGCGAGCCGAGGGCTCGGTGTGCTCATCGCCGGCGAGGACGGCAAAGGCTTCATGCGCGGCTTCGGGAAGACGAACTCAGCCAGGGCGTTCGGGCACAACGGCGCGGCCGGGCAGATCGCGTGGGCGGACCCGGAGACGGGCCTGTCCTTCGGCTACGTTACGAACGGCATAGACAGGCACATGCTGCGCCAGGGGCGGCGCGGAGTTGGGCTCTCGAGCCGGGCCGCGCTCTGCGCCTACCCGGCATAAAACCCCGGGGTTCCCAAACTGGAGTGCTCCATTGCGCGCTCCCGCGCGCTCCCAGTTGATCGGGGGCGCTCACGCTCGCTGCGCGAGCTGCGCCCCCCGAACCCCCCGCGGAAACGGCTAAATTTAGCTGAGAAGCCCCACTCGGCGCAGGATGCGCTCGCGGCCCTCGGGGTCACGTTCCATCGCGGGGTGGGGCTCGCCGAAGCGCTCTTCGTACTCCACGAGGTTCTTCTCGATGCGCGACCACCACACCCGATCCAGGTCGTCGATCGCCTCGGAGCGGATGCCGGCGCCGCCCAGGCGCTTGCGCAGCTGCACCGTCGGGAAGTCCCACTCTTCGAAGAAGTTGCCCTGCTGTAGCTCGGCCGGGATTATCGCCATCATCTCCTCGGGCGGCAGCACGATCTTCTCGAGCGGCCGCGTCAGGAGATCGCACGGTCCGTCCATGTACTCCCGCGCCGAATCCACGATGTGGTCGTGCATTCCCGCCTCGAAGGCCTTCCGAAGTGCGTACACGCCGTAGTTCACGTGACGTGACTCGTCGCGTGTTACGGCCGTGAAGCCCGCGCGGAAGGCCGGCAGGACGTTGAACGCTCGCGTCGCCTGCAGCAGTTGGCGCTGTCCGTACAACGCGAGCATCCCTTCGATCAGCATGTGGTACAGCACGATCGACGTAACCCACTTGCGGTAGTCGCCCGGGTCCTCGCGCACGGCCTCGGTCACCTCGGGCAGGTCCTTGAAGAACGTCTTGCCGTACCCGGGCACGTCGGCGTTCGTGTACCGCGAGAACATCGGATCGTCCTTGAGAACGTCCAGCGTGGGGATGTCGAGCACGTGCCGGAAGAACTCCTCGAAGAAGATCGCGTGACGCGCTTCGTCCACGAGCTGGGTGGAGAGGAACTGCTGGTCTTCGGTCGACGGCGCTGCGTGCACCATGGGCGACAACGTCTCGGTCACGCAGACCTCGCCGAGGTAGAAGGCCTGGAGCCCGTAGATGATCTCGTCCTTCAGCTCGGCGGGGATGCCGAGCCAGTCCTGGCGGTCCTGCGTGAAGTCGAGGTCGTGCACCACCCAGTTCTGCTTCTCCCACCGCTTGTAGAGCTCGCGGGGGCCGGGGCGCTCGCGCAACTGGACGTCCATCAAGACGTAGACGTTGTCCACGTCCATCTGGCTCATGTCCCCCAGGCCGGCCTTTTCGACGGTCCGTGCGACGTCTACGTCGGTCATGAACCCTTCCTTTCGCTGTCGCTCACTCGCCCTATTCTCGTACCCATCGGTTCAGAATTGCCACTAACACGATATATCGCGTCCAGCCAAGCCGTCAACGGCGCAGCAGACGCGTCAGCCAGATGCACGCCTCGAACAGCAGGTACATGGCCGCCGTCAGGACGCTCATCGTGAGCCAGTCGACGCTCGGGGTCAGGAACGCCGAGCCGACGGCGATCCCCATGAAGACGTGGCGCCGGTACTTCGCCATCTGACGCGCGGTCACGGCTCCGATGAGGGTGAGGAACATGAGTGCAACCGGAAACTCGAAGGCCAGACCGAACCCGGCCAAGTAGAGCAGCGCGAAGTCGAGGTAGGCCTTCGCGCCGAGGAGCGGCGTGACGCTTTCGCCGGTGATCTCCGGCCCTATGAGGAAGCGCAGGGCCTGCGGCATCGTGAAGAGCGCGAACCACACGCCCGCGGCGAAGAGCACCAGGCCGGACGCGACGAACGGCACCGCATGGCGCCGTTCGGTGCGCCGCAGTCCGGGAGACACGAAGCGCCAGACATGGAACAGCACGATAGGGAACGCCAGCGCGAAGCCGATATAGAGCGCGACCTTGAATCGCAGCGTGAACGCTTCCAGGGGGCCCGAGAAGACGAGCTTCCCGTCCGTGAGGTCCTTGAGGTACGGACGTGCGGGACCCAGCAGACGATCGACGACCTGATCGAAGACGAACCACCCCGCGATGCCGCCCACCGTCACCGACGCGACGATCCAGATGAGGCGGCCCCGAAGCTCCTCGAGGTGCTCGAGCAGAGGCATGCTGCGGTCGGGATCCCGCGGGTGCCGCCTGAACCGCCGGCTCACCGACCGGTCCTGGGTGCGCCGCCGCCGGCGCGGCAGGATGCGCAACGTTACTCCGGGTCGTTCTGGGAGCCCGGTCCGAGGGCCGGCTTCGGCTCGGCGGCACCGTCCGCGTCGTCCGGGGCTGCGAAGCGCGAATGATCGGCGTCGAGCCGGTAGGTGTCTCGTGCGACCTGCTCCGCGTCACGGATCTCGCGTTCCACCGGATCGGTCACTTCTCGCACCTCGCGTTCGAACTCACGCGAGACGCGCCGCACTTCGGCCAGTGCTCGCCCGACCTGGCGCGCGAGGTCCGGGAGACGCTTCGGACCGAAGAAGATGAGCGCGAAGATCGCCAGGAGAACGATCTCCGGCGCACCGATGTTCAACTGAGATCGGGGGCGCTGCGCCCCCCGAACCCCCCGCGCTCGGCATGATCGCGGCTCACTCCGCGCGCCTCGCTCATGCCGCCAGTGTACTTAGGCTACGAGGGCTCCCAGACGCTCGGGGTCGAGCTCGCCGTAGCGCGTGATCGCGTCGAAGCCGTCGAGAACGATCTGATCGTCCTCTCCGATACCGCCGAGCCGCCGTACCCCCAGATGCACGTTCGTGTACAGCCGCGCGAGCGCCGCCTTGCGGGCCGATCCGCGCTCCCGCAACTCCCACGCGCCTTGCTCCGTGAGGAGCGCCGCCGACACGAGGTTGGTCAGGTAACGGGTGATACGGCGGGGGTGCAGACGAGCTACATCCTTCGGTGCGGCCGCGATGTAAGCGATGGCTTCCTCCACCTCCGTTTGGTACGTGCGGATCGCGTCCCGAGTACCGGTTAGAACGGGATGATCCGCGTCGGCCAGCGCGTGTTCGACGCGGTCGAGCACCGGCCGCAGCGCTCCTTCGCGCTCGATCGCCCGGACGACGTCCAAGGCGATGATGTTCTCGGTTCCCTCCCAGATGGGGTGGCAATGTGCGTCACGGAGCTGACGCGCCAGCGGCCAGTCTTCGATGTAGCCGTTCCCGCCGTGGACCTCGATGGCGGCCGTCGCCAGCTGTACGCCACGTCGCGTCGCGCGGTACTTGGCCAGCGTCGGCAGGATCCGCCACAGGCCGGTGCTCCGCGCGTCGCTTCCGGCCGACGCCTCGAAGCACAAGGCCGCGGCGGCTTCGAGCTCCATGGCCATGCGCACGAGCGTCTCGCGCACCATCGGGAAGGCATCGATGCGGTTCCCCCATGCGCGCCGGTGCGCCCCGTAGATCGCTGCCTCGAGGAACGACCGCCGTGCGATACCCAGACCCATGAACGCCACGCCGAGACGGGACCCCTGGACCATCCCGCCCATCATGCGGCCCATCCCTCCGCCGTCGGCGCCCGCTTCGCGCGACCGCCGGCCGCCGGCGAGCAGATACGCTTCGGCGTCCACGAAGTCGATCTCGCCGGTCGGCACGGCCCGGGTCCCGAGCTTGTCCTTGATGCGGCGCACGTGCACGCCGTTGGGACTGCCGTCCCGGCGCACTCGAGGCACGACGAACAGCGCTATGCCGCCCGTCCCGTCGGCGGCCCCTTCCGGCCGTGCGAGCGTCGCTATCGCCTGCGCGTCGACGTTGGAGCAGAACCACTTGAACCCGTTGAGCACCCAGAGATCGCCGTCGACGTGCGTCGCTCGTGTCTTCGTCGCGCCACCGAGATCGGACCCGCCGTCGCGCTCGGTGAGAAACATGGCGCCGTCCCAGAGCTCGTCGTAGTTCTCGGTCGTGAAGTGCGGCATGAAGTAGCCCTTGACTTCGTCCGAGCCGTAGGAGGCCACGAGCCCGGCCACGCCGCCCGTCATCCCGACGGCGCACCCCATCCCCGTCTCGGCCTGGTCGAGGAGATATCCGCTCGCGGATCCGACCACGGCGTACGCACGCCCGTTGCCGGCGTGCCGACGTCCGGACTCCCAGAGATCGCGCTTCGTCTGTAGGGCGCCCGGATGATGGACGACCCGGTTGACCTCGTTGCCCCACCGGTCGAAGCGCTCGAGCCTCGGCGGGTTCTTGTCGGTCATCTCCGCACGCTCGGCCACCGGACCCCCGATGAGGGCGCCCACTTCCCGGAGCCGCTTGTCCGCGGCCGGCAAGTCCTCGTCGGCGACGTGGCGCCGCACGGTGTCCTGCAGGTCGGGGTCGATCTCGTACCAGTTCAGGCCGACGGCTCTGTCGAGCTGCGAATAGTCGAGCATCCTCGCCTCCTCGTGGGACGCCCCTAAGCTATCCCTTCATGACGGGCGATGAACGATTCCAGGAGCTCCTCACCGAGGGGCTGACCAGGCCCTTCGAGGGCTGGGACTTCTCCGCCTTCCAGCACCGCAACGAGATCGACCCGCAGCCGTGGGACTACGGCGCTCGGGTCGCCGACATCGCATCCGGCGCTCGGTCGATGGTCGATCTGGGCACGGGTGGCGGCGAGTTCCTCCTGGGCCTGGACGGCCGGCCGCCGCTCACCGTCGCTACGGAAGGCTGGATGCCCAACGTCGCGGTTGCCGACCGCAACCTGCGGCCCATCGGTGTGCATGTCGTCGCCGTCGAAGGCGCTCCGGATAACGCGGAACAGCGGTTCACCGCCGTCGAGGGACGGCTCCCGTTCCGAACGGGGTCCTTGGAAACGGTGATCGACCGTCATGAGGCCTTCCGTGCCATAGAGGTCGCACGCGTCCTCGCCTCCGGCGGACGGTTCCTCACACAGCAAGTCGGGAGCCGGAACGAGGTCGAGCTCAATGATGCGCTCGGTGACGTTCGACCATCGCTCAGCCACACCCTCGACGAGTACGTCGAGCAGCTCGAGGGCGCCGGGCTCGACGTGGTCGACGCGCAGGAGGCGTTCGTGGCCAAGCGCTACCTGGATGTCGGGGTGCTTGTGTACTTCCTGCGTGCCGTTCCCTGGCAGCAGTACGAGGGATTCGATGCGGTTCGGCACCGGGACGGACTGCGCATGATCCACGATGTGATCGAACGCGACGGTGCCTTCACCGCGCACATGCACCGGTTCCTTCTCGAGGCCGCGAAGCCCTAGCGGCGAGGGACGCCGACGCGGATCGCAGATGCCGGAGCTCGAGCGTCCATCTCGTCGATGCCAACCATGACCTTCGGCGGCGCGACACGCTTCCACTCCGCATTGCGGCGGCCCGCGATGTCTGCATCGCGCAGGGCGCGGTCGCGGATCTCCCGGACTCCCGGTCGACGCGTGAAGTGCCGGAGCTTCATGGCACCCTGCCTGAGCAGGCTCCGCATGCCGCGCGGGTTGCCGCGCTTCTGGTGCTCATAGCCCACGGCCACCTGGATCAGACCGTGGAGCAACCGCCGGCGCGAGCCCGACGCACGGCGCCAGACCTCCTCCCATTCGTCGTGTCCGCGGTAGAACTCCCGCTTGTTGAACAGACGCGACCCCGCGACGAGGTAGGCGTGCTCTTCGTCCGTCGAGAGCGGATGCCGCGGCCGCGGCTTGGGCTTGCCGCCGCGCTCTTTCCAGTACTTCGCCGAGATCGCGCTTACGCGCCGATCACCGTTTGCCGGATCGGCCTTGGCAGCTCGAGATCCCCGTGCAGCCTTCGCTCCAGCAG
>JBOGXL010000459.1:0-3672 GCA_050694575.1 Actinomycetota bacterium
AGCGCTTCGAGGTAGGCGGTCAGGCGTTCGCGCTCGGTCTTCAGCTCGTCGGCGATGCGTTGCTGTGTGACCATTGCCGTTCTCCTTCCCTAAGCGGCCTGGACCTCGCGCAGACGCTGCGCGAGGGTGCTCATAACCCGTCTCGCCACCGACGGACAGCTGTCGGCGACCGCGTTGAATTGCTGTGTCGTCAACACCACGGCGTGGATCGGCGTCGCGGCGACCACCGTCGCCGAACGCGGTTCCCTGTCGATGACGGCCATCTCGCCGACGATGTCACCCGGGCCGAGCGTGGCGACGACTTCGCCTTCTATCCGGACGAGCGCTTCGCCTTCGGCGATGAAGAAGCACTCGCGACCGGACGTCCCCTCATGCATCAGGATCTGGCCCTCGCGCAAGGTCACGTCATCGCTGTGCCGGGCCACGGTCTCGAGCTCGCTCGGCGAGCAGCCGGAGAACGGCTCGAGGCGCGAGATCGCCCCGGCGCGGGGGTTGGCTCTGCGGAACATGCTCGCTTCCCTCCTTCTGGTGGACTAACATACCGGCAGTTGGTATCTTACATACCGGCGGTACGTATGTCAAGACGGCAGTCCGAGCGATCAGAGGCCACCCGGGGCGAGCTTTTGCGCGTGGCGCGCGAGCTCTTCAGCGAGCCGGGTTACGCCGCCACGCCCATCGAGGACGTCGCGGAGCGGGCCGGGGTCACGAAGGGCGCGCTCTATCACCACTTCCGGAACAAGCGAGAGCTCTTCGAGGCCGTCTTCGAGGAGATCGAGCAAGAGCTCGTCGAGAAGGTCATCACCGCGGCGGCGGGGGCCGGGAGCGACGTCTGGAAGGGGTTGAAGCTGGGCGTCCGGGCCTTCCTCGAGGCCTCGCTCGATCCGGCCGTCGCGCGTATCGTGCTGATCGATGGGCCGTCTGTGCTCGGGTGGGAGGCGTGGAAGGAGATCGACGAGCGCTACGGATTCGGGATCACGCGGGCGAGCCTGGAAGGTGCGATGCAGGCCGGCATCATCGCCAAGCGCCCGGTCGATCCCTTGGCACGGCTGTTCCTCGCCGCCCTGAGTGAGGCCGCCATCCAGATCGCCCGGGCCCCCGACACCTCCAAGGCGATGAAAGAGATGAGCGCCGCCGTGTACTCGATCCTGGACGGCATGCGGGTCAGAGGATGATCTAGCCGTGTAGCCGGTAGTGCTCCAGTGGTTGGTCGATCCCTCGGACGACCTTTGCCGGTTGCTCCTCGAGATCGAACACGTCCCTCACCCGCTCGGCTACATCCTTCGATACGAAGACGGCACCGGACGGTGCAAGCTCCACGAGCCGGGACGCGATGTTGACCACCGGTCCGTAGTAGTCGCCGTACCGGCTGATCACCTCGCCGTGCGCAAGGCCGACGCGGATGTCGGGGATCGCCTCGTCCTGGGCAAGATCGACGAGCTGGAGCGAGTAGATGCACGCCGCGTAGAGGTCGCCGAACGCGAACATCACCTCGTCACCGATGAACTTGACCGCCCTCCCCCCCAGGGCGGCGATCGTGTCGGTGACGCTGCCTTCGAATCTGTCGATCACCTGAGCCAGGTCGCTCGAGGACAGCTCACCGGATCGGCTCGTGAAGCCGACCATGTCCGCGAAGCCGACAGCCAGATCGAGCGTCATGGCCGAGCCTTCTGGTGTCACGTCCCAGCTCTGCTCGCTGACGCGTAGCAGATGATGACGGAGTAGTCGGTCGAGAGCGCGTCCGAGCCGTGGCAAGAGATCGTCGGCCATGGCCTCGGCCATCTGGATGAACTCGGTGTAACTGGACTCGCGGAGGGCGGGCAGCTCGTAGTTGATCCGTATCGACCCGAGAACGGCTTCGGCCATGCGCGCCATCGACAGACCGATCACGCGTGCGAGGTGGAGGACCTCCTTCTCGCCGAGCAGCTTCGTCGCGTCGGCGAGGAAGCGGAAGGTCTCGACGTCGTCCTCCGTGACGGCGACGGTGGTCACGCGCGGGTCGGGAAAGCCAAGGGCTCGCAACAGCCGCTCGACGAGGTCGTGATCGAGCCCGGAGCGCCGAGCGGCTTCTTCGATCGAGAGCGGCCGACCCGCGACCCGGTAGACGCGACGCCAGGCCAGAAGGCCCAGCTCGCCCAGGCTGTGCGTCACCTTGATCTCGTCGATCGGTACGCCGCGTCCGACCAGGTACTCGGCAATGGCGGCGCGCTCGACGGCGTCGTGCTCGTCGGGATCCTTGGCGAGACGTTCTTGACGATCAGACACCGACGATGAGGTCGTTGAATCGGAGGAGGAGCCAAGGTTTGCGTCCCCAGCCCACGACCTTGCCCTTCAGCGCGGCGGTCCACCGCGAGATCCGGCCGTAGCCGATCAGTAGGGCCGCCTCGGGGTCGGCCGAAATCCGACAATCGGCCTTCGCTGTGCGGCCGCGCGTCACGGTCAGGCGGCCGTCGTCGAACCTCATGGCGATCGTCTCTCCGCCGCGGAACCGGATCTCGTACGTCGCGTGCAGTCCTCGCGCCGCCTCGCCGTTGACGTAATGGGGAGCCATGGGCAGAGCCGAGTATGTCGTCAACAGCGCGTCCTCGCGTGAGATCCGCCAGCGCCTCCGGAGCGCTCGTGCGATGTCGAGGCCGTGGAGACGCAGCTCTCCGGTCCAGACGCCCGCCGCCACCCCGCGATCGATCGGGACGTCTCCGAGCGTCATCCGCGAGTCGTCGGCCTCGATCAACGCGTGGAAAGCCGTTGACCCCTCGACGAGCATTCTTGCGAGCTCTTGCGGATCGCGAATCGTGAACTCTTGCAACCTGCGCGCGTTCTCGTCGTCGAAGTTCTGGCCGGGCGGCACCGCGCTCGACTCGCCTCGTGCGAACCCTGCGTAGCCGTGCGCGAGGGTAACGAGGTGGGCGCCGACCTCGCCGACGGTCCAGTCAAGGCCGGGAACCGGTGCGGTTGGGTCCCGAACTTCGCTGAGGAGCGCAGCGACATCGTGCGTCGCACGCTCGGCTGCCTCTCTGGCATGTCCCCAGTCGATGGGGATGACGCTCACGTCGAGAGGGTAACGGACTCCTGTGCGCCTGCCGCACAGGAGCCGATGCCGCTCCGCTCCGCCGGCGCGTCGCTCCACGGTAACGAAGTGGAGCATGCTCGGGGCCCTGAAGAAAGGAGGACGGTGTGGCCGACGATGGGAAGGTCTACCGCGTCACCGAAGTGGTGGGTACATCGAAGGAGTCGGTCCAGCAGGCCGTGCGCAATGCCGTGCGCCGAGCCAGCGAGACGCTGCGAGGCTTGGACTGGTTCCAAGTGAGCGAGGTGCGCGGCACCGTCGCCGACAACGACGTCGGCGAGTTCCAGGTGATCGTGAAGATCGGTTTCCGGCTGGAGTAGTTACGCCCCGTACAACGGCCGGAGCTGCTCGTTGAGGTGACGGAGGAGCGGCTCGGGCTCGAGCGTCTTCCCGGTGATGCGTTCGCACAGCTCAGCGGGCAGATAGCGCGCGCCGTGCGCGTGCAGACTCGCGTTCAGCCAGCCCTTCAGGGATGAGAAGTCACCGCGCTCGAAGTCGCCGTAGAGATCGGGCATGTCGGCCAGGGCCTTCTCGAAGATCTGTGCGGCGTAGAGGTTGCCGAGGGTGTACGTGGGGAAGTAGCCGAACAGTCCGGCGGACCAGTGCAC
>JBOGXL010000460.1:0-5991 GCA_050694575.1 Actinomycetota bacterium
GGCTGGGAGCTGAACAACATCCGCATCGAGAACACCGATCGCTTCGTCGCCCTTCGTGACAACACGGTCACCGGACAGATGGTGCTCAATTGGATAGGGGATCGGGCGCACGTCCAGGGCAACGAGATCAACGACCTCCGTGTCAACCAGAACCAACGCCGAACCGGCATGCCGACCTCAGGTGTGATCGCGCACAACACCTTCCGGGTCGTCGGCCAGCTGCGTCATTGGGACGGCCTGTTCGAAAGGAACACCGTTGGGTCCGCGGACGCGCTCGGCTCCCGGGCCGTGAACTTCGACGGCTTCAACGGCGCACGATTCAGGAACAACACGATCCGCGGCTACATGGACGCGCGGCTGCACGGACACCACCACTCGTCCGGGTTCAGCGGGTCGAGCCATCAACACAGCGGTGAGGGTCACGCGCACGCCGTCGATCACACGAAGCGTTACCACCGCGTGTCGATCACGAACAACGTGATCACGACGACGGCCGACTACGCCCTTGCGTATCTGGACACCAATCACGCGGGCAACGACCGCACCGCGCCGTCCGAGCAGGAAGAGGCCCTCCGTGAACCGCACGTTCACCACACGCGCGTGTCGATAGCGGCCAACGAGCTGCGCGGCGCGGGACTGCTCGTCAATGTGTTCAACGCCGATGACAAGCAGAAGCACCCCGAGACCGCCACCGGGTCGGTCGAGCTGCGCGACAACGTCGTCACGCTCGGCCCGGACGACTTCTGGTCGTTCCGCGATCTCTACGGCATCGAGGTGAAGCAGGCGCGCGATCTGGACCTCGTGATCGACGGCAACGAGATCTCGGGACGGAAGGACGACGACGGCTTCTTCGGCAACTTCGACGGTGATCGCAACGCCGGCATCTTCGTCCACGCTTTGGACGCCGCGGACATCTGGATCACCGACAACTCGGTGAAGCAGCGAGCCTTCGGCGTCCGGGCCGAGCAGTTCAGCGAGACGGTCTCCTGGGTGATCCGCGGCCTGCGCACGACGAACGTCGACGATGCCGTTTACCAGGACGAGTCGGTGAAGGATTCGCCCGCCTCCTAGGCGGGCGTTCGGAGCGGGAAGAGCGGGAGGGGATAGATGCGAGGGCATTCGCGTTCCACGATCGCGGCGGTAGTGACGTTGGTAGCGCTGACCGCGGGCCTGGCCGGCGTCACCTTGGCCGCACCGGTTGGTGCCGCCGAGACCCGGGCAGCGCATCCGGACGTCAAGATCACGACCGACAAGGAGTTCGACAAGGCGCATGCCGTCCGGTCGGGCTCCGGCACGCGCGCCGATCCCTACGTGATCTCCGGATGGCAGATCGGCAGCCTCCTCATCCAGAACACGAACAGATGGGTGACGATCCACGACAACACGATAGGTGGCCTCATCCTCGATTGGATGGGCGACCGCGTAGTCGTTCGCAACAACGTCATTGGCGATATGCGTGTGAACCAGAACGTCGCTCGCATCGGTGCGCCGACGAGCGGACTCATCGAGTGGAACGCGTTCACCGTCGTCGGTCAGCTTCGCCATTGGGACGGTGTGTTCCAGAAGAACATCGTCGGTTCCAACGCCGAGAATGCCGACACCCGGGCCAACCGGGCGGTGAATTTCGACGGGTTCAACGGCGCGCGCTTCGTGAACAACACGATCTACGGGTTCGTCGACGCCCGGCTCCACGGCCACCATCACTCGTCGCGGTTCGGCGGCGGCAGTCATAACCACGCCATGTCCTCGGCCCACGACCACCACGCTGCGTCGGCGGCCGCGGCCAAGGAGATGCACCGCTACCGCCACCACGAGGTCACCATCGCGAACAACCGGATCGACACGACCCATGAGTACGCGCTGGCCTACCTCGACACGGACCACGCGAACAACGACCGGACGGCGGCGTCCGAGACCGACGCTGCGCTCGAGAACCCGCATCTGCACTTCACGCGCTTCCATGTCCTCAACAACACCCTCACGGGGGCCGGCATCCTCGTGAACGTCTTCAACGCCGCCGACGAACGCCATCCGTGGACCGAGCGTGGGCTGATCCACATCGAGCGCAACAAGATCTCTCTGGCGCAAGATGCGTTCCTGAACTTCCGCCAGCTCCAGGGCATAGAGATCCGCCAGGCCCGTGATGCCGACGTGAAGATCTACCGCAACACGATCGAGGGGACGAAGCAGACCGGGCCGCTCGCGTTCCTGGAGGACGGCGATCAGGACGCCGGGGTGCTCCTCAACAACCTCGACGATGCGAGGGTCTCCGTCGTGGGGAACCGCGTGTCGAAGCGCGCCTACGGCGTCCGGGCGGCCACGATGACCGATTCGGTCTCCTGGCTCGTCCGAGATCTGCGGACGAGTGAAGTGCGGGAGCGCGTGCACTACGACGAAAGCGTGTCGAACAACCCTTCGAGCTAGGCGGGCTTCGCGCCGTTCGAAGCCAGTACCTCGATGACCTCACCGAGGTTCGCGGTGAGGTCGTAGTCCCGGGGTGTGAACACGCGCGCGACGCCGAGCTCGAGGAGCTTCGTCGCGTCGTCGTCGGGGATCGTCCCCCCGACCACGACGGGAACGCGAGCCGGATCGATGCCGCGCCGCCGCATCTCCTCGAGGACCTCGGGGACCAGAAGATCGTGCGCGCCGGAGAGCACCGATAGGCCGACGATGTGGACGTCCTCGTCGGCGGCCATCTGCGCGATCTGCGCTGGGGTCAGTCGGATGCCCGGGTAGATCGCTTCCATCCCGAGGTCGCGCGCCCGGACGGCCACCTGCTCGGCGGCGTTGGAGTGACCGTCGAGACCGGGTTTACCGACGAGGATCCGGATCCGCCCGACGCCGAGCTCGGCGGCAACCTTCTTGACGAGCTCGCGGACGCCGGCGATCTTCGCCGCGTCGGCTCCCGTAGAAGATGCGGTGGTGACGCCCGTGGGGGCCCGGTACTCGCCGAAGACCTCCCGCAGGGCATTGGCCCACTCACCCGTCGTGACCCCGGCCTTCGCCGCGGCGATGGACGCCGGCATCACGTTCTGACCGTCCCGGGCGGCGGTGCGAAGATCGTCGAGCGCAGCCGCGACGGCGGCACCGTCCCGCTCGGTTCGGAACCGCCGGAGCCCTTCGATCTGATCGGCTTGGTCCTCAGGCGTAACCCGGACGATGTGGAAGTCACCTTCGCCGATCAGCGGTGAGGGCTCGGTCTTCGTTTCCGCGTTGACCCCGACGATGGTGATGTCATTCGCTTCGATCGCACGCACGCGCTTCGCGTGCGCGACAACGAGCTGCTCCTTCATGTAATCGATCGCATCGGCGGAGCCGCCCTGGTCGAGGATACGGTTGAGCTCCTCCCACGCCGACTCCTCGATCTCGCGCGTCTTCTCCTCGACGACCTTCGAGCCTTCGAAGACGTCGTCGTACTCGAGGAGGTCGGTCTCCAGAGCCAGGATCTGTTGGGCGCGCCGCGACCATTGCTGGTCCCAGGCGCGGGGGAGGCCGAGAGCCTCGTTCCACGCGGGCAGCTGGACGGACCGGGCCCGGGCGTCCTTCGAGAGGGTGACGGCGAGCATCTCCAGCAGGATCCGGTACGCGTTGTTCTCCGGCTGCATCGCCGTGAGGCCGAGGGAGTTCACCTGGACGCCGTAGCGGAAGCGCCGGAACTTCGGATCCTCGACGCCGTACCGCTCGCGCGTGATGCGGTCCCACAGGTTGGTGAAGGCGCGCATCTTCGCCGTCTCTTCGATGAAGCGGATGCCGGCGTTGCAGAAGAAGGAGATGGATCCGACGAGCTGCGGCGTCAGGGCGCCGCGCTGCCGGACTTCGTCGAGTATGCAGACGGCGTTGGCGAGCGTTTGGGCGACCTCGAGCACGGGATCGGCCCCCGCTTCCTGGAGGTGGTACGAGCAGACGTTCACCGGATTCCACTTCGGAACCTCACGTCCCGTGAACTCGATGGTGTCGGCGGTGAGGCGGATGGACGCCTCCGGCGGGAAGATGAACGTGCCGCGGGACAGGTATTCCTTGAGGACGTCGTTCTGGGTCGTCCCGCGCAGCGCTTTGCGCTGGGCCCCCTGCTCGTCGGCGACGGCCACGTACAAGGCCAGCAGCCACGGCGCCGTCGCGTTGATGGTCATCGACGTGTTCATCTCCGCGAGTGGGATCTCGTCGAAGAGCGCGCGCATGTCCTCGATGTGCGAGATGGGGACCCCGACCTTGCCCACCTCTCCGGCGGCCATCACGTGGTCGGAGTCGTAGCCCGTCTGGGTGGGCAGGTCGAAGGCGACGGACAGTCCCGTTTGCCCGTCGGCGAGGCCCTTACGGTAGAGCGCGTTCGTCTGCCGCGCGGTGCCGTAGCCGCCGTACGTGCGGATGATCCAGGGTCGATCCTTCGGGTGATTGACACCCATGAGCTAAGGGTACAGAGCCTGTTCGGCCCTAGCTCTTCCTGTCGATTCCGAGCTTCCTGCGCTGCCGCATCGCTTTGGCGATCACCCTCGACCGCTGTTTCGAGTTCGTGTTGGCTCTGCCTCGCTTGCGCCCCTCGACGTAGGCCAGCTCTCGCTGCATCTTCTCGTAGCTGCGCCAGCGGTCGGGATCGAGCGAGCCGTCGGCGATCGCCCCGCGGACGGCGCAGCCCGGCTCGGCGAAGTGGGCACAGTCGGCGAACCGGCACCGCGATGAAAGCACTGCGATCTCCGTGAAGACCGCGTCGGCATCGGCTTCCCACATGACTATCTCGCGGAGCCCCGGCGTATCGATCACGAGTCCACCGGCGGGCACCTCGATGAGCTCGCGACGCGTCGTCGTGTGACGTCCGACGTCGTCGCGGCGCGTGTCCTTGACCTCGAGCCGCTCCTCGCCGATGAGCGCGTTGATGAGCGTGGACTTGCCGACCCCGGACGACCCGAGAAGCGCAGCCGTCCTGTCGCCGTTCAGGCCGGCGACCAGCCCGTCCAGGCCGGCGCGCGTCACGGCGCTCGTCACGTGGACCGGAGCACCCACGGCTATGGCCTCGACCTCCGTTATCCGGTCGGGGTCGGCTTCGTCGAGATCGGCCTTGGTGAGCACGATCTCCGGCTGGGCTCCCGACTCCCACGCCATGGCCAGATAGCGCTCCATGCGCCGCGCGCTGAGCTCCCGCGTCATCGCGCCCACGATCCACACGAGGTCGATGTTGGCCGCGAGGACGTGCTCCTGCGTCTCGAAGCCCGCGATCTTGCGCGAGAACGCCGACCGGCGCGGGAGCACGGCGTGCACTGTGGCCGACGCTTCGTTCGGACGTGGCCGTAGCACCACCCAGTCGCCCACGGCCGGGAGGTCACCGCGATCCGTCGCGGTGTGGAGCAACCGTCCGGCGGGCTCGGCCCACACCTCGCCCGCGGCCGTATAGACCACGTACGCGCCGCGGTGCTCCACGGCTACGCGTCCCGGTATGAGTCCCTGCTTTGCATAAGGCTCGAAGGCGACGTCGAGGTCGTCCTTCCAGCCGAGTCGATACAAGCGATCGTCCAACGCTGATCTCCTTGGTCGAAACGGATGGGTGCCCGGACACGGGCATCGCCTGACCAGCGGTGTGGAAACGGGACCTGTCTCTACCGGCAGGTGGCCGACGCCCGGACGATGGGAACCCTGACTCGCGTAGCCATCCGGTCCCCACCTCCTCTCTGCGTCGACACGGCAGAGCAGATCCGCCAACCGTGATACTAGCGCGATGACCGGCGAGTGGTTCGATTCCGCACGCTTCGGGATGTTCGTCCACTGGTCGCCGATCTCGCAGCGCGGGTTGGAGATGTCCTGGCCGCTCGTTGGCGGTATCGCCGTCCTTCCGTCATCGAAGGACGTCCCTGTCGCGGAGTACTACGCTCCAACGCTCGAGTTTGATCCGCAGCCCGGCGTGGCCAAGGAGTGGATGTCGCTGGCGTCGAGGGCCGGCATGCGCTACGCGGTCCTGACCACCAAGCACCACGACGGGTTCGCGATGTGGCCGACGAAACT